>DOWQ01000002.1 GCA_003519485.1 Streptomyces sp.
CTAGTAGGTGCCGTAGCGCGGCTCGAGCACCTGCCGGTCGATCGCGGCGACTGCGAGCTCGATGCGTGCGCGCAGGAAACGCGCGAACGCGGGATCGGCATCCCGGAACGCCGCGTACCCCTCTCCCAGCGCCCATACGGTCCTGGCCAGCCAGAACGAGGCAGCGGAGTCGGAGGGGTCGGGCTCCTCCCTGGGCTCGGCGCTCGGGTTGAGCGTGCCGTCCGGCTGCATCCACAGCACCACATTGCCCGCGTGGGGCCCGGAGGTCGTCTGCAAGTAGGTCAGCCCGCGCAGCAGTTGGTACGCCGTCCGACGGCTGTGCTCGTCGCCGTGCTGCCGGAAGTGCCGCAGGTAGACCACTGCGGCGCGGGAGATGTCATCCGCGTTGAAGGCGCCCTGGGCGTAGGTATCCGTCCCCGGATCATAGCTGCCGCCGCCGATCCGGCGGTACGAACCGTCGGAGCGGGGCTCGGCGTAGGTCCAGGGCATGCTGATTTCGGGGTCCTCGGACAGCCGGTGCGTGGTGTGCCGTGCCTGGTCGGGCGGCACCACCCCGTCCACCAAGTGGTCCAGGTGGTCCAGATTCGCCAGACCGGTCCTCCCGACGACCTCGCTGCCGGCGGTCCGGTCGGCGGCGGCCGGCCTCACTGTCGGTCCCGGGGTGGACCCGCTCGCCACGATCAGGCCGGTCACGGCCATTGCCGTTGCCGCGCTCCGCCACCAGATCCTCGTCACTGCACGAGCATTCACGCAAAGCCTCCGCACTCGGTCGGCATCAATACGTGACTGCCTACTACTAAACCGGTTAAGAAAACAGGGGTATGTGACGTGGATCACGCAGATGCGAGGCGCGCGGAGCAAGCCGCGCACCGCCTCCCCCGCGAGGAGAGCCGACCGGTCGATCCCGCTGCGAATTCCCGTCCGAATACCTTGACAAGGCGCTGCCTAAACCGGTTTATTACCTCGACCGGGCACGCCGCCACGCCATTGCCGCCTTTGTGTCGATGCCCGGGCCATGGAGAGAGGAGCCACCTGTGCGCAAGAGCCCCACGATCGCCGATGTCGCCCGTGTTGCCGGCGTTTCCAAAGGGGCGGTGTCCTTCGCGCTCAACAACCGTCCGGGGGTGGCTCCGGCGACCCGTGCCCGTATCCTCGCCGCCGCCAAGGAGCTCGGGTGGCAGCCCAGTCACCGGGCGCGGGCGCTGTCCCATTCCCAGGCCTTCGCACTCGGACTGGTGATGGCACGGCCGCCCGAACTGCTCGGCGCGGACCCGTTCTTCCCCGCCTTCATCGCCGGCGTCGAGACCGAGCTGGCCGGAGCGGGCCAGGCGCTGGTGCTGCAGGTCGTCACCGGCGGCTGGGAGGAGGAGGCCGCGGGCTACCGGCGGCTCGCCGCGGACGGCCGGGTGGACGGGGTCTTCCTCTCCGACATCCGCCATGGCGGCGACCCCCGGCTGGCGCTGCTCGAAGAACTCCAGCTGCCGGCGGTGACCTTGCAGCGTCCCGATACCCCTTCGTCCTTCCCCGCCGTGACGCTCGACGACGGGCCGGGGATCCGCGCCGCCGTGGAGCACCTGGCCGGACTGGGGCACCGGAGGATCGCCCATGTCGCCGGTCCTCAGCAGTTCATCCACGGTTTCGGCCGGCGGGAGGCCTGGGAGGCCGCTGTCCGCACGTTCGGCCTGGAACCGGGGCCCTCGGTCGTCGGAGACTTCACCGCCGCCGGCGGAGCCGCCGCCACTCGCAGGCTGCTGTGGGACGACACACCGCCGAGCGCCATCGTCTACGCCAACGACCTCATGGCGATCGCGGGCATCACCGTCGCCCACGAACTCGGAATCCGCATCCCTGAGGACCTGTCGGTGACCGGCTTCGACGACACCGAACTCGCGGGCCACGTACACCCGCCGCTCACCACGGTCCGCCTGGACGCGGTCGGGATGGGCCGGGCCGCGGCCCGCACCCTGCTCCAACTCGTCGAGGCGGGCAGCGCGGAGAGCGTCGAGCTGCCTCCGACCGAACTGGTCGTGCGGCGTTCCACCGCGCCGCCCGGCGACCCCGCGTCCGTAGGACGAGCCACCTCCCGCTGACCGCGACGACCAACCTTCCGCCGACCGCAGAGCCGCCTACCACCGGAGCCCCTGATGAAACGCGCAGTCCTCTCCGCCACCGTGCTCGTCCTCGCACTCACCGCCTGCGGCGGGGGCTCCGGCCCCACGGGCGATGACGCGGCGAAGACCCGTGGGCCGGTCAAGATCTGGTACGCCAACAATCCGGACGAGATCGCCTGGGCCAAGCAGATGGTCCAGGCGTGGAACTCCGCGCATCCGACGGAGAAGGTCACCGCGGAGGAGATCCCGGCCGGAAAGACGTCCGAGGAGGTCATCGGTGCCGCGATCAGCGCGGGCAACGCCCCGTGCCTCGTCTTCAACACCGCGCCCGCTGCCGTACCCCAGTTTCAGAAGCAGGGCGGACTGGTCCCGCTGGACGACTTCGCCGGCGGGAAGTCCCACATAGAAGAACGCTCGGGCGCCCTGGCCAGGCAGTACGCGTCCGAGGACGGCAAGTACTACCAGCTTCCCTGGAAGTCAGACCCGGTGATGATCTCCTACAACAAGAAGGTCTTCAAAATGCCGGGATCGACCCGGAGAACCCGCCGCTGAATACCTACGACGAATTCGTCGCCACCTCGAAGAAACTGGTGGCCAAGGGCGGGGTGAAGGCGGCGATCTGGCCGGCACCCAGCTCGGAGTTCTTTCAGCCGTGGTTCGACTTCTATCCTCTGTTCGCGGCCGAGAGTGGCGGTAAACAGCTGGTTGAGAAGGGCAAGGCGCAGTTCAACGGTCCTGCGGGCCGAAAGGTCGCGAATTTCTGGAAAAAGCTCTATGCGGACGGTCTGGCCCAGAAGGAGAAGTACAACGGCGACGCATTCGCCGACGGCAAGGCCGCGATGACCATCGCGGGCCCATGGGCGGCCAAGGCGTACGGCGAAAAGATCGACTACGGCGTCGTCCCGGTCCCGACCTCGACCGGCAAGTCCGCCGCGACGACCAACACGTTCAGCGACGCCAAGTCGGTCGCCATGTACTCCTCCTGCAAGGCCCGCGGCACCGCCTGGGACGTACTGAAGTTCGCCACCGGCAAGGAACAGGACGGCAAGCTGCTCGACCTCACCGGGCAGATGCCGGTGCGGGACAAGCTGAACACGGCTTACCCGGACTTCTTCGACAAGAATCCTCAGTACAAGGGCTACGCCCAGGCCGCCGGTCACACCGTCGAGGTCCCCAACGTGCCCAATTCGATCACCATCTGGCAGACGCTCCGGGACGCGTACTCCCGGTCGGTCATCTTCGGCAAGACCCACCCCGGGACGGCGCTGGACAAGGCGGCGGCCGAGGCGGAGAAGCTCGCCGGCCAGCGGTGACCGGCACCTGAGGAGACACTGATGTCCTTCCCCACACGAGACGGCGCGCGCGCCCGACCGGCCCGGCGGCCCCTCGGCCGCCACCCCCTGGGGCTCGCGTTCGTCTCGCCGTATATGGTCTTCGTCGCCGTGGTCTTCGCCTACCCGTTCGGGTTCGCGGCGTGGATGTCCTTCCACGACTACTTCTTCACCGCTCCCGGCACCCTTGTGGACCACCCCTTCGTAGGGCTGGACAACTACGCGGCGGTGCTGGGTGATCCAGCCGTGCGCCAGGCCTTCCTCAACATCCTGGTCTTTCTGGTCATCAACGTGCCGCTGACCGTGGTGATGGCGCTGGTGCTCGCGAGCGCACTCAACGCCAAGCTGCCGTTCCGGACCTTCTTCCGTGCGGCCTACTACGTGCCGTACGTCACCGCGAGTGTCGCCGTCGTGGGTGTCTGGCTGTGGCTGTTCAACTCCGGCGGTCTCGTCAACAAGGTGCTCGGCCCGGCGGCGCCCGATCCGTCGTGGCTGGTGAACGGGACGCTCGCGATGCCGCTGATCGCGGTGTTCGTCGCGTGGAAGCAGCTCGGCCTCTTCATCATGCTCTATCTGGCCGCGCTGCAGAACATCCCGAAAGAGCTGTACGAGTCGGCTGACGTCGACGGTGCCTCCACCGCGCGCAAGTTCCTCTCCGTCACCGTGCCCGGGGTGCGCCCGGCCACCACGCTGGTGGTCATCGTGGCCACCATCACCGGAGCCAACCTGTTCACCGAGCCCTACCTGCTCACCGGCGGCGGCGGTCCGGACGGAGCCTCAGCCTCCCCGGTCCTGCTGATGTACCAACGGGGCATCGAACAGGGCCAGCCGGACATCGCCGCCGCGATCGGCGTGCTGCTCGTGCTGCTCGTCCTGGTTGCCTCACTGATCAACCGCAAGCTGTTGGAAAGGGGCTGAGCAGACATGGCCGTCAAAGCGGTTTCCGACGGAAGCCCCACCCCTGAGGACGCGGTCTCCAGCGGCTCGTCCGCCGTGACAGGTGACCCGCCACTCCGGCGCGGCCCGGTCGGGCGTATCTCCCGGATCGCCGTCCTCCTCGTCGGTGCTGTCGCCTTCCTCTTCCCCTTCTACTACATGGTGATCGGCTCACTGCAGGCCGAGCCCAACGCCGGCCCGACCGGCGCGCTGCCCGACCCGGGCAATCTCACGCTGGGCAACTACAGCGCGATCGACGGCCGGATCTCCCTGCTGGGCACGCTGGCCAACTCGGGGATCTTCACGGGCGGGGTCATCCTGGGCACCGTCGTCTTCGGACTGCTGGCCGGGTACGCGCTGGCCCAGCTGCAATTCCGCGGCCGGGGGGCGGTCTTCGGTACCGTGATCCTGGTCCAACTGATCCCTTTCCAACTGCTGATGATGCCGCTCTACGTGATGATCGTGCGGAGTTACGGGCTGGCGGACACCCATCTGGGCATGATCCTGCCGTTCGCGATCAACTCGACAGCGGTCTTCATCTTCCGGCAGTTCTTCCTGCAACTGCCCCGGGATCTGTTCGACGCCGCTCGGATCGACGGCGCCGGTGAGCTGACCGTCCTGTTCCGGATCGCCCTGCCGCTGTGCAAACCCGCGCTGCTCACCACCGTGCTGCTCACCTTCATCGGGCCGTGGAACGAGTTCCTCTGGCCGTTCCTGGTCACCAAGCAGCCCGACATGCAGCCGCTGGCCGTGGCACTGGCCAACTACATCTCCAACGTCGCCGGGCGGGCCGCCAATCCGTTCGGCGCCATCCTCGCCGGAGCCTGCGTACTCGCCGGTCCGGCCGTGGCGCTGTTCCTCGCTTTCCAGCGCCACTTCGAATCCAACGACGTTGGTTCAGGCGTGAAAGGTTGACCCCGTTGAGCACACATACCCCAACGAGCACTGATGTCCCGTACAAGCTCCGGCGACTGGGCGTCGTCATGTCACCTCACCCGGACGAGCCCGGCGAAGCGGAAGGGGTGCTGAACCCGGCCAGCGGCCATACCCCCGACGGCCGGCTGCACCTGCTCCCCCGGCTCGTCTCCGCCGGCAATGTCTCGCGCGTGGGCCTTGCCGAAGTCGTGCTCTCCGGCGGGGTGCCGGTCGGCGTCGAACGGCGCGGTGTGGTCCTCGCCCCCGATGAGGGCTGGGAGCGCGGCAGGAACAACGCCGGGGTGGAGGACCCGCGGATCACCTTCGTTCCGCGGCTGGGCCTGCATGTGATGACGTACGTCGCCTATGGCCCGCTGGGCCCGCGGCTCGCCTTCGCGGTCTCCGAGGATCTGGAGACGTGGCGCCGCCTGGGGCCCATGCACTTCGCCTATCAGGAGGACCTTGACACCGATCTCAACCTGTTCCCCAACAAGGACGCGGTGCTCTTCCCGGAGCCGGTGCCCGGACCCGACGGCAAGCCGGCGTACGCGATGCTGCACCGGCCGATGTGGGACCTGGGCTGGTTCCGCGACGGCGAAGGAGTACACCTGCCCGCCGGAATGACGGACGAGCGGCCCGGTATCTGGGTGTCGTACGTGCCGGCGGACGAGGTGGAGCAGGACATCACAGCTCTGGTCCGACTGCGGGACCACCGGTTGGTGGCACTGTCCGAACACCCCTGGGAAGAGTTGAAGATCGGCGCGGGCCCGGCCCCGATCCGGGTGGAGGAGGGCTGGCTGCTCATCCATCACGGTGTGAGCGGCGCGCTGGCCCCGGGCTTCGACCCGCAGGCGCAGCAACGCGTGAACTACTCGGCCGGGGCGATGATCCTGGACCCGCAGGACGTCAGCCGGGTACTGGCGCGCAGCGCCGAGCCGCTGCTCTTCCCGGAGACGGAGGAGGAGCGGTCCGGAACGGTTCCCAATGTGGTCTTCCCGACGGCGATCGAGGAGGTGGAAGGCGTCCGGTACGTCTTCTACGGGATGGCGGACGCCCACATCGGGGTGGCGCGGCTCGACCGGGTGACCGAAGCGTAGGGACGAGGCTCGCTGCTCCATGCGACGGAGCCCGTCCACCGAGCGGGGGACCGTTTTCGCACGATCCTGGCCGAAGTCCCGCCTCGGCGGCTCTTCGGCCAGGACGGTCATCAGGTCCGGTGAACGGCGGCAGAGTGAAGGACCTTGTCCACCCCGGTCTTCGGAAGGACTCAGTGGCGCAGCGCGTTGAACCGGCCCTGGTGGTAGAGCAGCGGCCCGCCCGCCCCCGCCGCGTCCCCCGCGACGACCTCCGCGATCACCACCCGGTGGTCCCCCGCGGGCACCCGGGCGACCACTCGGCCCACGAGCCAGGCGGAGACATCCTCCAGCACGGGCACCCCGTGCGGTCCGTACGACCAGCGGGTGGGTGCGGCGAAGCGGTCGGCCCCGGAGCGGGCGAAAGTCTCCGCGAGCTCGCGCTGGTGCTCGCCGAGGATGTGCACACCGACGTACGCCGCCTCCGCGACGGCGGGCCAGCTGGACGAGTCCGCGCCGACCCCGAAGGAGAACAGCGGCGGCTCAGCGGCCACGGAGGCCAGCGAGGTGGCGGTGAACCCGGCCGGCCGCCGCCCCTGCGCGGTGACGACCGCGACCCCGGCGGCGTGCCGGCGGAACGCCGAGCGCAGCAGGCCGGTGGCGGTAGGTGTCAGCGGGTGGGTGTCGAGGCCGGGGGTGGCCGTCATCGGAGCATCCTTCTGTCATGCGGACGGTGCCGGGCGGGGGGGGCGGATTGCTCAACCGCCCGGACAGCACGCGCCGGCGTCGAGGGCGGGATCCGCGTGGATCCGCGGGAGAAGGGTTCCTGACCGCATCGCGCCAGCCTGCCGAGGCCCGGCTCACACCGTCAAGACCGACCGGGCGGATGGGACAGGGATCACCGTCCGCGCTGCTCACGGGGCTTCTCGCGCGGCCTCCCGCCGTCCGGTTTCTCGAACGGCCTCCGGCGCGGCCGCTCACACGGCCTCCCCGAGTGCGGCGATGACATCCGCGCGGCGCGGCTGCCCGGCCGCGCGCCGGACGACACGCCCGTCCGCGTCCAGCACCAGCACGGTGGGCGTGCTCTCGATGCCCAGGTCCCGGACGAGTTCCAGCCGCGCCTCGGCGTCCACTTCGACGTGGGCGACGCCATCGACCATGCCCGCGACCTCCGCGAGGGTCCGTCTCGTCGCGTGGCAGGGCCGGCAGAAGGCGCTGGAGAACTGCACGAGCGTCGCCCGGTGCCCCAGTTCCGCACCGAGTTCCGCCGCGCCCAGCCGCTGTCCGCCGTCGGGACCGTGCACCGTTTCCGCCCTCCCTCAACCGATGGCCCGCCTCGGGCCGTCCGCCTTGTGCAGCGTGCCGGAGACCCCGGTGATTCCCGTACGGCGAGGGTGGCGCCCGGCAGCCGGGGAAAGAACGACGTGACGAGAATCTCCCGGCCGGACGGCCCCGGGACTGGCCCACGGCAGGCGGCATCGGGCACGATCGGCCGGAGCCGCAAACCTACGGCGGCGTAACCTTGCCGGGAGAACCCACCCCGGGCACAGAAGGGTCCCCGCATGGCAGAACTCGTCTACCCGCCGGTTATCGGCTTGGCGCGCACCATGTTCAAAGCGCTCGACCTGCGCTTCGACATGCAGGGCCTCGAGCACATACCGCGTCGTGGGGGCGCGGTTCTCGTCAGCAACCACATCGGCTACCTCGACTTCGTCTTCGCCGGTCTGACCGCCGTCCCGGCGAAGCGGCTGGTGCGGTTCATGGCCAAGGAGTCGGTCTTCCGGCACAAGGTGTCCGGCCCGCTGATGCGCGCGATGAAGCACATCCCGGTCGACCGTTCGCAGGGCGAGAACGCCTACGCGCACGCCCTGGACGCGCTGCGCTCCGGGGAGATCATCGGGGTCTTCCCCGAGGCCACCATCTCGCAGTCGTTCACGCTGAAGAACTTCAAGTCGGGTGCTGCCCGGCTCGCCCAGGAGGCGGGCGTACCGCTGCTGCCGATGGCGCTGTGGGGCACGCAGCGGCTCTGGACCAAGGGCAAGCCGCGCAATCTGGGCCGCAATCACATCCCGATCACGATGCGGGTCGGCGAGCCGATGGCGGCGGACCCGGCCGAGACCGCCGTGACCGTGACGGAGAAGGTCCGCGCCCGGGTCCAGGAGCTGCTGGAAGCGGCCCAGCGGGCCTACCCCGTACGTCCCAAGGGCCCGAACGACACGTGGTGGGTCCCCGCCCACCTCGGCGGCACCGCTCCCACCCCGGAAGACCTCAGGTTCCGCTGACCGGCGCCGAGCCCCGGCCCGCCCGGTCGGCCACCTTCGACACCGGCAGGCACCGGGCCGGCCGTACGCGGACCGGCTCCGCGGAGGCGGTACCGGCCCCGGCCCCGGCCGCGGCCG
>DOWQ01000573.1 GCA_003519485.1 Streptomyces sp.
CCGGGGCGGCGCTGTTCTCGGCCCAGAGCCGCCAGGGGCGCGGCTCGTACGCGTCCCGTACGGCGGCGGCGAGCACGGCGTCGCCCTCCGGGGTGTACGGGAAGCGCGCGAGGACGGACGCCCCCAGCCCGCGCAGCGTGGCGTCGTCGGCGCGGACGGCCAGCTCGTCGAGCGCCCAGGCCCAGTTCCCGCCGGTGGCGGCGTAGCGGCGGAGCAGCCGCTGTGCGTCGTCGCGGCCGTAGCCGGCGAGGTGGCCCAGCACCGACAGGGCGAGTCCGGTGCGCTCTTCGGCCCCGACGAGGTCGTCGGGGCCGAAGAGGTGTTGTTCGATCTCGTCCAGCCCGCCGTCGAGCGCGAGGTGGAGCCGCGCGTAATAGAGGGACCGGTTCTCCAGCTGCCAGTCGTGCCGGGGGTCCCGCAGCACGCAGTGGTGCAGCGCGGCGAGCGCCTCGGCCCGGGGGGCCGCGAGGGCGTGCAGGGTCCCGTCTCCGCGGCCCCGCTGAAGGAGCCCGAGGAGGGTACCGCTGGGCGCTATGTCTGGATCGAACATGAGGTCAGCATCCGGTGCGGGGGGTTCGCTGGCAACGGGATATTTCCGCTGACCGGCATTCTTACCGGTGACCGGCGGGCCCACGCCTGATGAACGGCGCGTTTCCCGGTCCCGAGCGCCGCAGCCTACCCGGACCCGGTCGTTCCACCGAGCCGGGCTCCGGGAGGCCGCCGTACGCCTTTGGCATATGCCTGGTGCACCACCGTATCGGGTATTGCCGAATCCCTTACGGCCCGTCGCTCGCTGTGCAACAGTCGTAACCGGCCCACCCGGCAGACCCGCGTAACTGTCCGTGCCGCGCCTGTATCGGAGTACGTCATGTCCCCCCAAGTGTCAGCGGACCACTCGGCCGCCCAGCCGCCCGAGCGCGACACGGTCGATTCCCTGATCTCCCAGACGCACCGCCTGCGCGGTGGCGTCGATGCCGTGCGGCGTGAGACGGCCGCCGAGCCGGAGGACCCGCGGTTCCGCTGGCAGCACGCCCTCTGCGATCTCGCCGTCAACCATCTGGACGACCTCGGCCGCCAGTTGGGTCAGTTGCGCGAGGGGCTGCCCTCCGAGCCGGCTGTTCCTGCCCGCGGCTACATCCCGATGCCCGCGCCGCCGGAGAGCCCCCGCGGCTCCCGGCTCGCCCGGGTCGGCAGCGCGGAGTGGAATCTGCTGACCGACGAGGCCGACTGGTCGGAGGAGCTCTGCCGGATCTTCGGCCGCTCCCAGCAGGACGGGCCGCTGTCGCTCGACGAACTGCCGTCCTGGCTGATCGAGCAGGACCAGCCGCTGCTGACCGCGATGGTCACCGACTGCCTGGTGGACGGAAAGCCGATCGACGGCGAATTCCGCATCGTGCGTGCCGACGGCGCCGTCCGCACGCTGCACATGACCGGCGAACCGGTGCTCGACGCCGACGGCTGCACCGCCTCGATGTGGGCGGTCCTCCGGGACGTGAGCGAGCTGCGCCGCAGCCAGCGGGCGCTGTACGAGACCCGTGACTCCCTCCAGCAGCAGCGGCACATCGCGCAGACCGAGCACCGGATCGCGGTCGAGCTTCAGGAGGCCGTGCTCCCGCCCTGGCGCGGCTCCCTGCGCTTCGCCCAGGGAGCGGGCCCCGCGCTCGACCTCGCCGCGCACTACCTCCCCTCCGCCACCAGCGCCCTCATCGGCGGCGACTGGTACGACGCCCTGCCGCTGTCCGGCGGCCGCACCCTGCTGAGCGTCGGCGACCTCACCGGCCACGGCGTCGTCGCCACCTCCGGCATGGCCATGCTGCTCGGCGCGCTCCGCGGCATGGCCCTCGCCGGAGTCGAGCCCGGCTCCCTGATGGACCGGCTCAACCAACTCCTCGACTCCTCCGCCCAGCCCGCGCTGGGCAGCGCCGTCTGCTGCCGCTACGACCCGGCCGGCCGCCGCCTGCTGTGGTCGCAGGCCGGCCACCCCGCGCCGCTGCTGTTCCGCGCGAGCACGGGGCGGGCACTGCACCGGCCGGAGGGCGTGCTGCTCGGGGCGACCGCCGGAGCCGCGTACGGGCAGGCCGAGGAGCGGCTCGAGCCCGGCGACCTGCTGGTGCTCCACACCGACGGCCTGGCCCGGCGCGCGACCACCCTGACCGGCCTCCCCGAGGACGAACCGGGTGGCGCCCGGCAGCTGCTGGAGCTGGCACCGCGCTTCGCGGCGGCGCGCAGCGCCCACGAGTGCGTACGGATCGTGGTCGAGGAATTCGGTGGCACGGAGCGGGAGGACGACGCCTGCGTGCTGATCGCCAGAGTCGGCGACCAGGACAGGCCCTAGGGCTCCGCGGCCTCTCGTTCCCCCGGCACATCCCGGGCGCTCCCGGGCCACTCCCGCGCGCTTGCCGAGCACTTCACGGACTTTGGGGCGGCCGGAGATCCGTGCGGGAGCGAGTGCTTCCCGCAGTCATTCCGCCCCGGTGGCGGGCCGGCGCTGAACCGCCCCGGTCCGGTCGGCCCGACCTCTGGACGGGGCCCTCGGCAGCGACTCCTGAATCTCCTCGCGCAGCTCCCCGATCCTGGCCGATCCGGCATACTGCCCGGTCAGCCGGTACATCTCGCGGAGCCGGTCCCAGGTCCGGTGCGAAGAGGTCTCGCCGATGGCCATCAGCGCCAGGCGGGCGTAGCGGTCGGCCTGTTCCGGGTCGTCGCCGATGAAGCACGCCGACGCGAGCGAGATGTAGTCGAAGATCTGCGAGCGCTGGTGGCCCTTCCGCCGCAGCCGCAGCGCCTCCTTGGCATGCCGCTGCGCGGTGGCCGCGGCCGACGGGTCGTGTTCCGCGAGGGTGCGGAAGGCCAGGGCCTGCATCCCGTGCAGGTCCGCCTCGTCGAACGTCTGCATCCAGCTGGGCGGCGGCACATCGCCCCGGTCCGAGACGAAGAGCTCCTCCGCCTCGCCCAGCGTGCGGCGCATCGCCTGGCCGCGGCCCGTCGAGGCGTGCGCCCACGCCTCGATGGTGTGCAGCATGGCGCGGGTTCGGGGCAGCGTCTGCGCGCCCGAGCCGGAGTTGGCGAGCTTCATCAGGTCGAGGGCGTCGTCCGGCCGGCCGAGGTGCATCATCTGGCGGGCGGCGCGGGACAGCGCTTCTCCGGCGCGCGGCCGGTCGCCGCCCTCCCGGGCCGCGTGGGCCGCGATGACGAAGTACTTCTGCGCGGTCGGTTCGAGGCCGACGTCGTGGGACATCCAGCCGGCGAGAACCGCCAGGTTGGCCGCCACCCCCCACAACCTGCGCTGCAGATGCTCGGGATGGCGGTAGGCGAGCATCCCGCCCACCTCGTTGAGCTGGCCGACCACGGCCTTGCGCTGCAAGCCGCCGCCGCGGGCCGCGTCCCAGGCGCGGAAGACCTCGACCGAGCGCTCCAGCGCCTCGATCTCCTGGGACCCGACGGGGGCCGCGTCGTAGCGGTCGAAGTTCACCGGTTCGACGACCGTCGGGCCGGTACGGGGGGTGGTGTGGGGGGAAGCCGGATCGGTGTGCATCCAGTCGTGCATGGCGCTGGTCAGAGCTGAGCCGGCGGCGAGCGCGGCGCCCGCGCCCACCAAGCCGCGTCGGTTGAGCATGAGGTCCATTCCCGTGAATTCGGTGAGGACCGCGGCAGTCCGTTCGGGCGGCCAGGGCAGTCCGTCGCCGGACTGCCTTCCACCGGTGCGCCCGTGCCGGCCGAATCCGAGATCCTCGATGGTCACGACACGGCCGAGACGCTCGGTGAACAGGGATGCCAGCACCTTCGGCACGGGATCGCGCGGCACTTCGCCGGTGTCGATCCAACGCCGCACCCGGGAGGTGTCGGTCGCCAGCTGCAGGTGGCCCATGGCCGCCGCATGCCGGTTGACGAGCCTCGCGAGCTCTCCCTTGGACCAGCCGGCCAGGCCGAACAGGTCCGCGAGTCGGGTGTTGGGTTTCTTGGTCACGTCAAGCCCCCAGGTTGCTCGGCTGAGTTGACACTAACGCTCCGTCATGGGCCGGGCGACTATTCGCCAGGGTTCGCCAGGGTGCGCCACATGGTGTGCCACCCGCGGGCCGGTGTCGGGTAGGAATGCGCCACCCCGTCCCGGCCGTACCCCCCGCAGACCGGCGGCGGTCCGTATCCCGGCCTCCTCCCCGCTCCCGCCGTGGCGGCGCCCCCCGGCGCCGCACCGCGGCGCGCGGTGGGCCCGGCGACCCAAGCGCTCAGCGGGAGAATCGACTTGTCCGGCCCTCAGGGCGCGCAGTTGCACACCGCCATCGCGTCGGTGCTCCGCATCTGTCCGGAGTTCCACCCGGTCCAGGTGCTGCGGCGCAGCGGGCGTTCGGTGCTGCTGATCGGCACGACGGGACGCAGCACCGCGGTGGCGAAGTGTTTACTGGACCACTCCCCCGCGTGGACCGAGCGGGCCCGGCACGAAATAGCCGCTTACCGGGCGTTCGTCCGGCACCGCCCGCCGGTGCGGGTGCCCCGGCTGATCGCGGCGGACCCGGACGACTGCACGCTGGTGATCGAACGGATGGCCGGCCGGGTGGCGGCTCTGCGGCGGCACCCGCTCGAGGCGCCTCCCCGCGCCGATGTCCGCGCGGTGCTGCAGGCGGTCTGCCGGGTCAACCAATGGCGTCCGCCGGCCGGGCTGTTCACCGTGCCGATGGACTACGCGGGCAGGCTGGCCCGCTTCCACGAGCTGGGGCTGCTCACCGACCGGGATGTGAGCGACCTGCAGAAGCTGCTGCACGGCCTGGCACACTCCGGCGGCAGACAGGGCCAGGGCCAGGGCCAGTTCTGCCACGGCGACGCCCTTCTCTCGAACGTGCTGCTGTCCCCCGCGGGCCCGGTGCTGGTCGACTGGGAGCACGCCGGCTGGTATCTGCCCGGGTACGACCTCGCCACCCTGTGGGCGGTGCTCGGTGACGCGCCGGCGGCCCGCCGCCGGATCAGCCAGCTCGCCCAGGCCGCCGGCCCGGCGGCCCGGGACGCCTTCCTGGTGAATCTGATGCTCGTGCTCACCCGGGAGATCCGGACGTACGAGACCGCCGTACAGCGGGTGATGCAGGATCCGGGACCGGTCGCCCCCGGCACGGTCGGCTCCCCCGGCGAGGCACAGCGGCTGCTGCTGCGACGGCTGCACGACGACTGCGGTCTGGCCCGCCGTGCGGTACGGGCTGCCGTGGGCACGCGCTGAGGGGGCTCGGCGCGGTGCGGCGCGCCCGGTGGGCACCGGGCGCGCCGCAGATTTCCGGTCCGCGGCGCACAGCGTGTCCGCGGCGGGCGCGACCGACCGATCGGAGGCCGAAAGGCGAGAGCTGAGGAGACGATATCGGCGGCAGCTCCGCGGGAAGCCGCGCCCGCGTGCCGTCATACGGACACCGCCCAGGTGATTGACGACCGGGCGGCCGGCGGATACCTCTAGTCGGGTTCGGTTCCGCAGATCTTTTGCGCACCACCCGGCACAGCCCGTCACGAGGAGGCCGCAGTGCGAGGATTCATCCCCGATCGTCCCAAGGGTTCCGGACGCGCAAACCGGCGGAGGAACAGATCGGCGGTCGCCGTGGCCGCAGCCGCCCTGCTGTTCCCGCTGCTCTCGTCCGAGCCCGCCACCGCGGCCCGGCCCGGTGACTCCGGCGCACTCCAGCAGGCCTTCACCGAGGCGGCGGAGTCATACCAGGTGCCGCGCAGCCTGCTGCTCGGCGTCTCGTACCTCCAGTCCCGCTGGGACGCGCACGGAGGCGCGGCGAGCGTGTCCGGCGGCTACGGACCGATGCACCTGACGGACGCCCGGACCGCTCTGGCCGACGCGCCGCACCACAGCCACGGCGACGAGGATCCGCGCGGCGGCGACGCCCGCCCCCCGCTCGCCGTGGACGCGACCGACCGGACGGACCGGGCAGCGGCGGCCGAACTGCCCGCCCGCTTGCGCACCCTGGAGCGTGCGGCCCAGCTCACCGGGATGGAGCCGGGCGAGCTGCGCGAGGATCCGGCGGCGAACGTCCGGGGCGGCGCGGCGCTGCTCGCCGCCGCCCAGCGCAAGCTCGGTCTCCCGCTCGGCGGTGACCCGGCCGACTGGTACGGCGCGGTCGCGCGCTACTCGGGGGCCGGTGACGCGGAGACCGCGACGGCGTACGCCGATGATGTGTTCGACGTGATCCGCGAGGGCGAGCGGCGCATCACCGACGGCGGCCAGCGCGTCACGCTCCCCGCCTCCCCCGGGCTCGCGCCGGAGACAGCGCAGGCCGCCCGCCTCGGTCTGCCGCGGGCGGACGACGGCGGCGGGCTGACGGAGTGCCCGCCGACCGTGGGCTGCGAGTGGATCCCGGCACCGTACGAGGAGTTCGGCGACGGCGACTACGGCAACCACGACAAGGCCGACCGGCCGCACTCGCAGAGCGTCGACTACATCGTGGTCCACGACACCGAGGCCACCTGGGAGACGACGCTGCAGCTGGTCCAGGACCCGGAGTACGTGTCCTGGCACTACAGCCTGCGCTCCTCGGACGGGCACATCGCGCAGCACGTGCCCACCGCCGACGTCGGCTGGCACGCGGGCAACTGGTTCGTCAACGCGAAGTCGGTCGGCCTGGAGCACGAGGGCTTCCTCACGGCTCCGGACGCCTGGTACACGGAGGCGATGTACCGCACCTCGGCGCGGCTGGTGCGGTATCTGGCGAAGAAGCACTCCATCCCGCTGGACCGCCAGCACATCCTCGGCCACGACAACGTCCCCGGCACCACCGCGCGCAACATCCCCGGCATGCACACCGACCCCGGCCCGTACTGGGACTGGGCGCACTACTTCCAGCTGCTCGGCGCGCCGCTGCACCCCACCGCGGGCGCGGACGGCGGCCTGGTCACCATCCGGCCGGACTACGCGCGGCACCGTCCCGTCCACACCGGCTGCGAGTCGGCCGGCGAGCCCTGCCCCGCGCACGGCTCGGGCGCCGTACGGCTGCACACCGGCCCGAGCGAGGACGCACCGCTGGTGAAGGACGCCGGACTGCGACCCGGCGGCGGCGATTCGACGACCGGCGTCAACGACACCGGCGCCCGCGCCTCGACCGGCCAGCAGTACGCGGTCGCCGAGCGCCGGGGCGACTGGACGGCGGTGTGGTACCTCGGCCAGAAGGGCTGGTTCCACAACCCGGCGGCGCAGCCCACGGCCGTCAACGCCGAGGGACCGGTGGTCACCCCCGCCGAGGGCCGTACGGAGATCCCGGTCTACGGGCGGGCCTACCCGGAGGCGGCGGCGTACCCGGAGGGCGTGCCGGCCCAGGCCGTCTCCCCGCTGCCGTACAAGCTGCTCGCGGGCCAGGAGTACGCCATCGGGCTGCGAACGGCGGGTGAGTACTACTGGGCCACGACCTTCGACCCGGCCGGGCACACGGTCGTACGGGGCGAGGAGGAGTACTACCAGATCCAGTTCGGGCACCGGGTCGCGTTCGTGAAGGTGGCCGATGTGACCGTCCAGCAGTCGGACAAGTAGCCGGACGGACGGACCGCCGGACAGCTCAGGGGCGCGCGGTGAACGCGTAGCGGTGTCCGCCGCGCGCTCCGAGCACGAGGGCGCCGTCCCGCTCTCGTACGGCCGCCGCGCGCCCCTCGGTCAGGTCGCGGGCGCTGCACGCGCCGCGCGGCAGGCCGCCGCGCAGCACGATCTCCCCCTAGCGCCCGGCGGTGAGCACGACGGT
>DOWQ01000569.1:0-398 GCA_003519485.1 Streptomyces sp.
GGCCAGCGAGCCGCCCGGCGGCTCCGCCGTCCCCCCGGCCGGTACCAGTCGGAGCACGCGGCACTCGCGCGCCCAGCGCTCGGTCATCGTCTCGGAGTCGGGCGCGTTCAGCCGCTTTCCCTTGAGCTCGTCCACGGCGGCCTGCCATGCCTCCGTGCCGGCCGCGGGCTCGCTGACCGCCGCGGCCCAGGACACCAGCCGACCGCCCTTGTCCTTGCTCCGTACGGTCACGGTGGCGCGCCCGCCGTCGGCCAGCTCCAGCCCGGCGAGGGGCTGCTCGCCCGGGCCGTCCCCGACCAGGCACACGGCGCCGTCGTGCCAGACGTGCCACAGGGCACGGGAGACGCCCCCGGCGCCCTGGACCCAGATGAGGCCGGACTTCTTCGTGGCCTCCTCGA
>DOWQ01000569.1:409-5356 GCA_003519485.1 Streptomyces sp.
CCAGCCTACGCACTCACAGCCAGCCGTTGCGCTTGAAGCCCCGGTGCATGGTGAGACAGATGCCGACGATCAGGGTCATCACCATCGGATAGCCGTACTCCCAACCGGTCTCCGGCATGTGGTCGAAGTTCATGCCGTAGACCCCGCAGATCATGGTGGGCACGGCGATGATGGCCGCGTAGGCCGTGATCTTGCGCATGTCCTCGTTCTGCGCGACCGTCGCCTGCGCCAGATTGGCCTGGAGGATCGAGTTGAGCAGATCGTCGAAGGACACGACCTGCTCGTTGACCCGGGCGAGGTGGTCGGCGACGTCCCGGAAGTAGGTCTGGATGTCCGGGTGGACCAGCCGCATCGGCCGCTCGCTCAGCAGCTGCATCGGCCGGAGCAGCGGTGACACGGCCCGCTTGAACTCCAGCACCTCGCGCTTGAGCTGGTAGATGCGTCCGGCGTCGCCACCGCGCGCGGCGCCGCCCGGGGTCGAGCTGAAGACTTCGATCTCCACCTCGTCGATGTCGTCCTGGACGGCGTCGGCGACCGCGATGTAGCCGTCGACCACCTGGTCCGCGATGGCGTGCAGCACCGCGGAGGGTCCCTTGTCGAGCAGCTCCGGGTCGTCCTCCAGCCGGTGCCGCAGGGCCCGCAGCGAGCCCTGGCCGCCGTGCCGGACGGTGATGACGAAGTCCCGGCCGGTGAAGCACATCACCTCGCCGGTCTCCACCACCTCGCTGGTCGCGGTGAGTTCGGCGTGCTCGACGTAGTGAATGGTCTTGAAGACGGTGAACAGGGTGTCGTCGTAGCGCTCCAGCTTCGGCCGCTGGTGCGCGTAGACCGCGTCCTCGACGGCCAGCGGGTGCAGCCCGAACTCCTCGGCGATACCGGCAAATTCCTGCTCGGTTGGCTCGTGCAGGCCGATCCAGACGAAGCCGCCCTCCGAGCGCACCTGCTCCATGGCCTCGGCGGGTGACAGGTCCTCAGGGCCGCGGCGGCCGTCGCGGTAGACCGCGCAGTCCACCACGGCGCTCGGTGCGCCGGCGTCCTGGGGCGTACCCGGCCGGTAGCCGGTGGGTGACCGGCGGAGGGAGGGGCGCACGGCTGCGCGCAGGTCACGGATCATCGACATGGCGGGCTCCTTCGCGGGGCCGGCCGCCGGTGGCCGACGGCACTGCCGGGAATGAGGGCGTACGGCGGGCTGCGGCCGTACGCCCGCAAAGCGGGCGGTGCAGCGGGCCGGTGGCGGGCGGCGGATCGCTACAGCACGGATCGGGACGGGCGGGATGCTCTTCCGCCGGGCGCTGCGCATCGCTTGCGGGTGGGTCTCCGGGTGCCCTGGGGCGGTCGGAGAAAATTCTCTGAGCCGGAATGGTTGCACCGCGGGGCGGTGGGGTAGCCAGGCTTCAGATCGCGAAGTGCAGCCGCGGCACGGAAGGGCTGTTGGTACTGCACGGTCGACTCGGATCCACCGCGGCCCCACCTCCTCCGGCCGGTCCCCCGTGGGGGAAGCACCGATCGCGGCATGCGCCGCGAGACTGACGTCCGGCCGGGCTCCGGCAACTGCCGTTCCGCGCTGCCCTGACCAGCGGCCAAGACTAGCAGCCGGCGCAAGCGCTCAGTCCGCTCTTTGCCTCCCGGGTACGCGATTTATGCTCGATCCATGTCAGATGTCTCCCTGCTCGTTGCGGCCCGGCTGAGCTCGGCGCTCGGCGAGCCGGACGCCCGCGCCTCCGTCACCTTTCTCGGCACCGACCGCATCGAGGTGCTCCGCTTCCAGGGCGAGGGTGACCTCGTGCGGTACGCCACCCTGGGGATGTCCGCCCAGCCGATGACGGACCCGACGGCCGCCGTCACGGACCCGGTCCGCGGCCCCCGCGCCGAGCTGGTGCTGTCCGTACGGGCCGGGCTCGCGGACACCGACAAGGTGTTCCGGCCGCTCGCCGTGCTCGCCGCGTCCCCGCAGGTCGAGGGCGTCGTCGTGGCACCCGGCGCGTCGCTCGGGCTCGGGGAGCCGCTGTGGCCGGGGGCGCCCTTCGAGTCCGTGCTCGTGGCCGCTTCCGGCGGGCTGGTGGAGGATCTGGAACTCGGCGAGCCGATGGACCCGGTCCGCTTCCTCCCGCTGCTGCCGATGACCGCCAACGAGGCGGCCTGGAAGCGGGTGCACGGCGCCGCGGCCCTGGAGGAGCGCTGGCTGGCCCGGGGCACCGACCTGCGCGACCCGCTGCGCGGAAGCGTCTCCCTGGCGGACTGAGGGGTGGCGGGCGGCCGGCGGGGGCCGGCGGGCGGTCGGTGCGGGCGAGGACGGCGCGTGACGTTCGAGGCGCGCGTGCGGGCCGCTCGCGCACGCCGGGAACGGTCCGCCCGGGCACGTGGGAGGTGGGGAACCCGCCATTCATGCAGCATGCATGTGGTTCGGCCCCGCAGGCGCGCCCGAACGCCCGGACGGGTGATCGTCCTTGACGCGGAGGGTGCGGGGTAGGACCGTTGGCCCCTATGAGGGGTGAACCGAGTTGCCCGAAGTGCGGTGGACGAGTCCGGGCGCCCGGTCTCTTCGCCGACTCCTGGCAGTGCGATGTGCACGGCACGGTCCATCCCCTGCAACCGGCGGTCCCGCCGAGCGTCGAGGCCCTCACCGTCGTGGTGAAGCGTGCCCGGGTGCCGGTGTGGATGCCGTGGCCGCTGCCCGTCGGCTGGTTGTTCAGTGGCATCGTCTGCGCCGGTGACGACCGCGACGGCGGCCGTGCCACCGCCGTGGCCTGCTCCGGACCCGGCCCGCTGGGCGGCATGGGCGAGCTGCTGCTCGTCGCCGAGGAGCTGGGCGTCGGGCTCGGTGCGCGCTATGCCGGGATCGACGGCCCCGACCCCGGACCGCACATGCGCGTCGACCAGCCGCCGCACGCGAAGGTGCACGCGGCCGGCCGGCCGACGCCGCTGTGGCAGGTCGAGGGAGTCCCGGACGACCGCGCGGTCTTCGCCGGCGAGGCGCTCGGCCTGTGGGTGTGGGCGATCGTCTGGCCCGAGCAGACCGGCCTGCTGATGTACGACGAGCTGGTCCTCACCGACCTGCGGGACGCCGGGGCCGAGATCGACCTGCTGCCCTGCGGCGCCCTGTCGCCGCGCATCCTGTCGTCCTGAGCCGGACGGCGGCGGGCCGTTTCGGGGGGAGCGGCCGGGGTGGCCGGGCACGTGCGGAGCTCCGTCGGGACCCGCCGTAGACTGGGGCGGTCCCCCGCTCGACCCCGCAGTCTGGAGCCCGTGCCGTGCGCGTCGATCTGCACACCCACTCCACTGCGTCGGACGGTACCGACAGCCCCGCCGGGCTGATGCGGAAGGCCGCCGCGGCCGGACTGGACGTGGTGGCGCTGACCGACCACGACACGGTCGGCGGCCACGCGGAGGCGACGGCCGCGCTCCCGGCCGGGCTGATCCTGGTGACCGGCGCGGAACTGTCCTGCCGCATAGGCGAGGTCGGGCTGCACATGCTCGCGTATCTGTTCGACCCGGAGGAGCCGGAGCTGGCCCGGGAGCGGGAGCTGGTCCGGGACGACCGGCTCCCGCGCGCCCAGCAGATGGTCGTCAAGCTGCGCGAGCTGGGAGTCCCGGTCGACTGGGAACGGGTCCGCCGGATCGCCGGTGACGGTGCCGTCGGCCGCCCCCATGTCGCCAGCGCACTCGTCGAGCTGGGCGTCGTCGAAAGCGTGTCCGACGCCTTCACCCCCGACTGGCTCGCCGACGGCGGCCGGGCGTACGTCGGCAAGCACGAGCTCGATCCCTTCGAGGCGGTCCGGCTGGTCAAGGGCGCGGGCGGGGTCACCGTCCTCGCGCATCCGCTGGCGGTCAAGCGCGGCGTCCAGGTGTCCGAGAGCGTGATCGCCGAGCTGGCCTCCGCCGGGCTCGACGGCATCGAGATCGACCACATGGACCACGACGCGGCGTCCCGCGCCCGGCTGCGCGGTCTGGCCGCGGACTTCGGGCTGCTCAGCACGGGCTCGAGCGATTACCACGGCAGCCGGAAGACTTGCCGGCTCGGCGAGTACACGACCGACCCCGAGGTCTACGGCGAGATCACGCGCCGGGCCACCGGCGCGTTCCCCGTGCCGGGCACGGGCGGCTGAGCGCCGCAGGCACCGCTCCGCACACGCCGCTCCGCACGCGCGCTGTTCGGGTACGCACCGCCCGTCACCCTGCCGGCCACCCCGGCGCAGCCCCACCCGGGCACGCCTCACCCGGCGCCGCTCCTGCGTGCGCTCCCCGCGCGGCTCCAGGCGCCGCCCCGTCCGCTCGTACGCCCTTCTCCCACAAGGCCATCACTGTGTTCGACATCACCCTCTTCGGGTCCGTCTTCGTCACCCTCTTCGTGATCATGGACCCGCCCGGCATCACACCCATTTTTCTCGCGCTGACCTCCGGCCGGGCGGCCAAGGTGCAGCGCCGGATGGCCCTCCAGGCCGTCGCCGTCGCCTTCGGCGTCATCGCGGTCTTCGGCCTCTGCGGGCACAGATCCTCGACTACCTGCATGTCTCCGTGCCGGCCCTGATGGTGGCCGGCGGGCTGCTGCTCCTGCTCATCGCGCTCGACCTGCTGACCGGCAAGACGGACGAGCCCGCCCAGACCAAGGACGTCAATGTCGCGCTGGTGCCGCTGGGGATGCCGCTGCTGGCCGGTCCGGGCGCGATCGTCACCGTGATCCTGGCCGTGCAGCACGCGGACGGCCCCGGCGGCCAGCTGTCGGTCTGGGCCGCCATCCTCGCCATGCACCTGGTGCTGTGGCTGGTGATGCGCTACTCGCTGCTGATCATCCGGGTGATCAAGGACGGCGGTGTGGTGCTGGTGACCCGGCTCTCCGGGATGCTGCTCTCGGCCATCGCGGTGCAGCAGATCGCCAACGGCGTGACCCAGTTCATCCAGGGCGCCTAGCCGCGACTTCCGGACACGACTGCGCCCCCGTACGTCCTG
>DOWQ01000341.1:0-1737 GCA_003519485.1 Streptomyces sp.
AGTTCGGGACCGGAGCGGAGGACAAGGCACCGCGGGCAGGGTGCCGAGGCCGCCGGGCGCCCGGCGCTACGCCGCGCGCTCGGCCAGGCAGTCGCGGAGCGCGCGGATCAAGGCCTGGGCCCTCGGGTCGGCCGTCACGCTCTGCTGGAGGCCGTTCGTGACGTAGCCGAAGCCGACGCCCGCCTCCGGGTCGCCGAAGGCCAGCGAGCCGCCGCGGCCGGGGTGGCCGAAGGAGCCGGCGGCCAGCAGCGGGCAGGCGGGGCCGTGCAGCATGTGGCCGGGTCCGAAGCGGGTGTTGACGACGAGGACGCGGTCGGGGCCGGCGGATTCCTCCGTACGGGCGACGGTGAGGGTCGCGGGGGCGAACAG
Organism: Streptomyces sp.; assembly: GCA_003519485.1. Lineage (GTDB taxonomy): Bacteria > Actinomycetota > Actinomycetes > Streptomycetales > Streptomycetaceae > Streptomyces. Next base: position 370 of record DOWQ01000341.1, read on the forward strand.
CGGGCGGTCCGCTCCCGGCACCGGGCCGATGAGGGCCGCGTAGAAGCGGGACAGCGCGCGGGCGGTGGCGACTCCGGAGGAGGCGGGGAGTTCGGCCGCCCGGTAGGCGGGGTCGTTCTCGTCCGGGAGCGGGTCGATCGCCCCGAAGGCGCGGCGGGTGAGGGAGTCCGGGTCACGGTAGGCGACGGAGACGGACCGCTTGGGGCGGGCGCGCAGGCCTCGTCCGGCGGGGTCCTCGGGCGTCTCCACCCGGGAGATCCGCCCGGCCCGGTGCTGCCGGTCGGCGGGCAGCCCGATCCACAGGTCGAGCCCGAGCGGCCCGGCGATCTCCTCGGCGACCCAGCGGCCGATGCTCCGTCCGGTGACCCGGTGGACGAGTTCGGCGAGCAGCCAGCTGAAGGTCTGGGCGTGGTAGCCGTGTTCGGCGCCGGGCTCCCAGGCGGGCGGCTGGGCGGCAACGGCGCGGGCGCCGCTCTCGCCGTCGATCGCCTCGGCGGGGGTGAGCGGGGTGTCGAGGACCGGCACCCCGGCGCGGTGCGCCAGCAGATGCCGTACGAGCACCCGCTCCTTGCCGGCGGCCTTGAACTCCGGCCAGTACGTGCCGACGGGCGCGTCCAGGTCCAGCAGTCCGCGCTGGTGCAGCAGCATCGGCACGGCGGCGGCGACGCCCTTGGTCACGGACCGGACGACCTGCGCGGTCCCCTCGGTCCACGGCTCCGTGCCGTACGGGTCGGTGGTGCCGGCCCGCAGGTTGACGACCTCGCGGCCGTCCCGGTGGACGCTGACGGCGGCTCCGTGCTCGCCGCGCCGCTCGAAGTTGCGGGCGAAGGCGTCCCGGACCGGCTCGAAGCCGTCCGCCACCGTGCCGTGGACGTCCACCACTGTGCTGTTTCTCCTGCCGCCCGTTCCGGTCACCGGGCATCCATGGTGCCTCGTAAGGAGCCCGTCAGGAAATCGGCTCCGGCGCGTCGCGGTCAGCGCGCCGGCACGGTCACCGACGACGGATCGAAGCCGAAGGGCAGCTCCAGTCGGTGGGCCCGCATCAACTCCTCGTCGCACAGCAGGTCCTGGGTGCGGCCGTCGGCGGCGATGACGCCGTCGCTGAGGACGACCGAGCGCGGGCAGAGCTCCAGGGCGTACGGCAGGTCGTGGGTGACCATGAGCACGGTCACGTCGAGGGAGCGCAGAACGTCGGCGAGTTCGCGCCGGGAGGCGGGGTCCAGATTGGACGACGGCTCGTCCAGGACGAGGATCTCCGGCTCCATGGCCAGCACAGTGGCGACGGCGACCCGGCGGCGCTGGCCGAAGGAGAGGTGGTGCGGGGGCCGGTCGGCGTAGCCGGCCATGCCGACCCGCTCCAGGGCGCGC
>DOWQ01000341.1:1825-3094 GCA_003519485.1 Streptomyces sp.
GGCGAGCCGGCGACCCGCACCGTGCCGGCTCCGGCGTCGAGGATGCCGTTGAGGTGCAGCACGAGGGTGGTCTTGCCGGCGCCGTTGGGGCCGAGGAGGGCGACGCGCTCGCCGCGCGCGACGGTCAGGTCGACGCCGAAGAGGGCCTGGTGGCCGTCCGGATAGGCGTAGGCGAGGCCGCGGACCTCCAGCGAGGGCGGGGGTACGGAGGTCACAGGGTCCATCCCATCAGGCAGACGGCGAGGGCGGCGGCGGGCAGGGACGCGGCGTACGCCCACTGGGAGCGGGTGGCGGCCGAGGTGTCCAGCACCGGCATGGTGCCGGTGTAGCCGCGGCTGACCATGGCGAGGTGAACGCGCTCCCCGCGCTCGTAGGAGCGGATGAACAGAGCGCCCGCGGTCTTGGCGAGCGCGCCCCACTGCCGGATGCCGCGCGCCTCGAAGCCGCGGGAGGCGCGGGCGATCCGCATCCGGCGCAGCTCGTCGGTGATCACATCGCCGTAGCGGATCATGAAGGAGGCGATCTGCACGAGCAGCGGGGGCATCCTGAGCCGCTGGAGCCCGAGGAGCAGCTCGCGGAGTTCGGTGGTGGAGGCGAGCAGGACGGAGGCGGCGACGCCGAGGGTGCCCTTCACCAGGATGTTCCAGGCACCCCAGAGGCCGGAGACGGACAGCGACAGTCCGAGCACCTGGACCCGCTCGCCCTCGGCGACGAACGGCATCAGCACGGCGAAGGCGACGAACGGCACCTCGACCAGCAGCCGCTTGAGCAGGAAGCCGGCCGGGACGCGGGCCGCCGCCGCGACCCCGGCCACCAGCAGCGCGTACAGGCCGAACGCCCAGAACGCCTCGCGGGGGGTGGCGACGACGGCGAGCACGAAGCCGAAGACCGCCGCGAGCTTGCAGTGCGGCGGCAGCCGGTGCACGGCGGAGTGGCCGTGCCGGTAGAGCTTGTGGGCGTGGCCCGCTCCCATCGCTAGCGCTCGCCCCCCTGGGCGGCGGCAGCGGGCGCGGTGTCCTGCCCGGCCGTGCTGTCGTCCCCGACCCCGCTGTCGTCCCCGGCCTGCGGGCGGCGGCGGACGACCCAGAAGACGGCGCTGCCGACGGCCAGGGTCGCGCCGACGCCGACGACGCCCGCGAGCCCGCCGGAGAGCCGGGGGTCGCCGATGTCGGAGGTCTGGTAGCCGGCCAGCGGGGAGTTCTCGGCGGCGTGCTCCTCGGCCTGCTCGGCGATGCCGTGGTCGGTGGCGACCTTCTCCAGGCCGTCGGG
>DOWQ01000341.1:3111-3292 GCA_003519485.1 Streptomyces sp.
AAGCAGGAGGGCGGCGAGGACGCCGACGAGCCATACGAGCCGAGTGCGCGGCCCCCGGCGGGCGGGGCCGGCGGCGGGTGTGGCCCCGGCCGCGGAAGGTGCGGTGGTCTCCGCGGCCTTGCGAATCTCGGACATCAGGCGCTCGCCTCCTCGTGGTGCGCGCCGTCCGGAGCGGCCGCCG
>DOWQ01000111.1 GCA_003519485.1 Streptomyces sp.
CCCTCCTGTGCGCCACCGCCCGAAACCACCGCAGCCCTACCGGCCCGCCGGCCCGCCGCCCGGCACGCTCCGAGCACCCCGGCCGTCCCGCGCCACGCGCCGCCCGCGCCGCTCAGCTCGCGAACTGCCGCTCCCGGACCGTCCGCCAGCGATCGGTCAGCCGCTGGTACACCTCACCGGCCCGGTCGTCGTCCCCGGCCCGCAGCGCCTCCAGGCCCTCCGCGACATCGGCCGCCGAGTGGTCCTCCGCCAGCCGGTCGTCGCTCAGGGTGTGCACCAGACCGCCGTAGTCGAGCTCGACCAGGGAGCGCGGGTGGAATTCCTCCAGCCACCGGCCGACCTGCTCCAGGCCCTCGATCAGCGGACTCTCGTCCAGCGCCTCCGTCAGCACTTTGAGACCCCGGGCCACCCGCCGCCTCGCCTGCACCATCGGTGTGCGGTAGCGAAGCGTCGGAGCGCCGTCCGCGCCGCCGCAGCCCCCTTGGGCGCCGCCGCTCAAGCCACCCTCGGCGCCGCCGGCATCACCCTCGCCGCTGTCCGCGCCGTTCGCATCGCCCCCGGCACCCGTGCCGCCCGCGCGACGCTCGACGCACTCCCGCTCCCCGTCCTCGAAGAGCACGAACCACCGCACCGGCACATGCCAGGTCGCCGTACGGATCCACGGACGGGCGTCCGGATTGTGCTCCAGCCACCGCTCGTGGTCCGACTCCGCCTGCCCGCGGACCACCGGCGGCAGGGCCGCGTCCAGCACGGTGGCGGGCAGCAGCTCCGTCAAGGTCTCCAGCGCCTGCCAGCCGCGCATCCGGGTCCGCCAGGGGCAGACGCAGGTCACGCCGTCCACGACCGCCACAAAGGCGTCGCTGCTCTCGTGCACCGGCACCGGGACGGGCGGGGTGGGCAGCAGGTCGGCCAGCGACCGGCGGAGCTCGTCCTGCGCCGTGGGCCGGTTCTCCCGCTGCGCGTAGCGGTACCAGTGCGAGCGCTCCGGCTCCGGGAACGCGGCCAGGGGTTCGTAGACCCGCAGATACGCGGCATACGGGACGAACAGCGATGACGCCTGACCCACCCGTTCACTCCTCCGTCGCCGACCGGCGCCCGTCCCGCGGACCGCCCGGATCCTGCCATGTCCGTATCGCACCCGAGCCTACGTACCGGACCCGCCCCGGGGCCCGGCAACTGTGGTCAAGGGCACCGCGGTGATCCCGGAGTCCCGGAGGTTCTACGCTGTCCACACCGGCCCTCCCCACCCACAGGAGGGCATCCTCCGCGACATCGGGAGTCACCACCGTGACCGACGTTCGTCACTCCGCCGATGACCTCGGCGCACTGGCCACACTGTTCCGCTCCGACCAGGGCGGCCACGAGCAAGTCCTCCTCTGCCAGGACAGGGCGAGCGGCCTCAAGGCCGTCATCGCCATCCACTCGACCACCCTGGGCCCCGCCCTCGGCGGCACCCGTTTCCACGCGTACGCCTCCGACGAGGAAGCGGTGCTCGACGCACTCAACCTCGCCCGGGGCATGTCGTACAAGAACGCCCTCGCCGGGCTCGACCACGGCGGCGGCAAGGCCGTGATCATCGGAGACCCCGCCACGGTCGCCGAGGGCGGCCTGAAGAGCGAGGAGTTGCTCCTCGCCTACGGCCGCGCCGTCGCCTCGCTCGGCGGCCGTTACGTCACCGCCTGCGACGTCGGCACCTACGTCGCCGACATGGACGTCGTCGCCCGCGAGTGCTCCTGGACCACCGGCCGGTCCCCCGAGGGCGGCGGCGCGGGAGACTCCTCCGTGCTCACCTCCTTCGGCGTCTTCCAGGGCATGCGCGCCAGCGCGCAGCACCTGTGGGGCGAGCCCACGCTGCGCGGCCGCACGGTCGGCGTGGCGGGGGTCGGCAAGGTCGGCCACCACCTCGTGGACCACCTCGTCGAGGACGGCGCGAATGTCGTGATCACCGATGTACGGGCCGAGAGCGTCGAGCGCGTCCTGGCGAAGCACCCGCAGGTCAAGGCGGTGGCCGACAGCAACCGGCTAATCCGCGCCGATCTGGACGTCTACGCGCCGTGCGCGCTCGGCGGCGCCCTGGACGACGAGACCGTGGCCGCGCTGACCGCGAAGGTCGTCTGCGGCGCGGCCAACAACCAGCTCGCCCACCCGGGCGTCGAGAAGGACCTCGCGGACCGCGGCATCCTCTACGCGCCCGACTACGTGGTCAACGCCGGCGGTGTGATCCAGGTGGCCGACGAGCTGCATGGTTTTGACTTCGACCGGGCGAAGGCCAAGGCGACGAAGATCTTCGACACCACGCTTGCCATCTTCCGGCGGGCCGCCGCCGACGGCATCCCGCCGGCCGTCGCGGCCGACCGGCTCGCCGAGCAGCGCATGGCGGAGGCACGTACCGCCTGACCAGCAGCGGAACCCTTCCGGCCCGCCGACGAGAGAAGACTCACCCACCCGTCGGCGGGTCGATCGGAAGCGACCGGTAAAATCAGGGCTGACCAGCGAGGACAGGGCTTCTCGCGGGCCCTGCTGCGTGGCACGTCCTGCGGGCGACGTACCGTATGGCTGCGGAAGCAGGTACCGTTGAAGCCTGCGGACCGGCCTCTCCACGGAGAGTCCGCTCCGACTCATGAACGCGTGTCAAGACTCTGGGGCCGTCGAGCCCCGTTATCGAGGGGGTCGAGCCATGGGGCGCGGCCGGGCCAAGGCCAAGCAGACGAAGGTCGCCCGCCAGCTGAAGTACAACAGCGGTGGGACCGACCTCTCACGTCTGGCCGACGAGCTGGGCGCATCGCCGACGAAACAGCCGCCGAACGGCGAGCGCTTCGAGGACGATGAGCCGGACGACGACCCGTACGCACAGTACGCGGATCTGTACAACGACGACGAGGACGAGGACGACGANNGCGCGGGCCCGCATCACGCCACCCGACCCGGTCCCGGGGTCCGTCCCCGGACCGGGTTCTGTGCTGCCTCGCGGGCCGCTCCGGAGGCTGCCGCCGTACGAGGCGCTGCCACGCGCACCGCTGCCCCGCG
>DOWQ01000110.1:0-13074 GCA_003519485.1 Streptomyces sp.
CCCGGGGCGCCTCCGAAGAGGTCGCCCAGGTCGAAGTTGAAGCCGCCGGGGCCGGCGCCGCCCGGGCCGCCGGCCCGGAAGCCGCCGCCCGCGAACAGCGCCCGCGCCTCGTCGTACTCCTTGCGGCGCTTGGGGTCGGCCAGGATGTCGTTGGCCTCGGAGATCTCCTTGAAGCGCTCCTCGGCCTTGAGGTCGTTCTTGTTGGCGTCCGGGTGGAACTCGCGGGCGAGCTTCCGGTACGCCTTCTTGATCTCCGCCTCTGTCGCGTCCTTCGGGACGCCGAGAATCTTGTAGTAGTCCTTCTCGACGAAGTCCTTGGTGCTCATCCCCGACGCCCCTCCTTCCCGTCACTCATCGGCGTCAGCCCTCGTCCGGGCCGGCGCCCTCCTCGTCCGACGCCTGCCCGCCGCCCTCGTCCGCCGACTTGGGCGGCTGCGCGCCGGGCTGGGGCTCGGCGACCGCGACCCGCGCGGGGCGGATCGTTCGTTCGCCCACCCGATACCCCGGCTGGAGGATCGACACGCACGTCGTCTCGGTGACGTCCGGCGCGTAGGAGTGCATCAACGCCTCGTGGATCATCGGATCGAAGGGCTCGCCCTCCTCGCCGAACTGCATCAGACCCATCTTGGCGGCGACCGTCTCCACCGCTTCCGCGACCGCCTTGAAGCCGCCGAGCAGCTCGCCGTGCTCCCGCGCCCGCCCGATGTCGTCGAGCACCGGAAGGAGCTCCGTCAGGAGGCTCGCCGTGGCGATCTCCTTGACGGCGATCCGGTCCCGCTCCACCCGGCGGCGGTAGTTCTGGTACTCGGCCTGGATCCGCTGGACATCCGCGGTGCGCTCGCCGAGCGCCGTACGCAGCTGGTCCAGCTGAGCCGTGAGGGCCACTGTCCGGTTCGCGTCCCCGGCCGCCGCGCCCGTCTGGTCGGCGGACTCGGCACCCTGCGCCGCTTGCTCGTGGGTCTGTGCCGATTCGGCTTCGGCGGGGACGTCGGACTCCTGATCGAAGCCCGGGGTCTCCTCCGTCACGCCGCACCGTCCTGTCGCTTGTCGGTCTTCTCGTCGTCGACGATCTCGGCGTCCACGACGTCGTCGTCCTTGGCCTCGCCGCCGGCGGCGCCCGCGGCACCCTCGGTGGGAGCGCCCTCGGACTGCGCGTTGGCGTACATCGCCTGGCCCAGCTTCTGGCTGACCGCGGCGACCTTCTCGGTGGCCTCGCGGATGGCGACGGTGTCCTCGCCCTTGAGCTTCTCCTTGAGGTCCTCGAGGGATGCCTCGACCTCGGTCTTCACATCGCCCGGGACCTTGTCCTCGTTGTCCTTGAGGAACTTCTCGGTCTGGTAGGAGAGCTGCTCGCCCTGGTTGCGGGTCTCCGCGGCCTCGCGGCGCTTGTGGTCCTCGTCCGCGTACTGCTCGGCCTCGCGCATCATGCGGTCGATGTCGTCCTTCGGCAGCGCGGAGCCGCCGGTGACGGTCATCCGCTGCTCCTTGCCCGTGCCCAGGTCCTTCGCGGACACGTGCATGATGCCGTTGGCGTCGATGTCGAAGGTGACCTCGACCTGCGGGACGCCGCGGGGCGCCGGGGGCAGACCGGTCAGCTCGAACATCCCGAGCTTCTTGTTGTACGCCGCGATCTCGCGCTCGCCCTGGTAGACCTGGATCTGCACGGACGGCTGGTTGTCCTCGGCCGTCGTGAAGATCTCGGAGCGCTTGGTCGGGATGGTCGTGTTGCGCTCGATCAGCTTCGTCATGATGCCGCCCTTGGTCTCGATGCCGAGGGACAGCGGGGTGACGTCGAGCAGCAGGACGTCCTTGACCTCGCCCTTGAGAACGCCGGCCTGGAGGGACGCGCCGATGGCGACGACCTCGTCCGGGTTGACGCTCTTGTTGGCCTCCTTGCCGCCGGTCAGCTCCTTGACGAGCTCGGCGACGGCGGGCATCCGGGTGGAGCCGCCGACCAGGACCACGTGGTCGATCTCGGCCAGCTGGATGCCGGCGTCCTTGATGACGTTGTTGAACGGGCTCTTGCAGCGCTCGAGAAGGTCGGAGGTCAGCTGCTGGAACTGGGCGCGGGTGATCTTCTCGTCCAGGTGCAGCGGGCCCTCGGCCGAGGCCGTGATGTAGGGCAGGTTGATCGTCGTCTCGGTGGACGAGGAAAGCTCGATCTTGGCCTTCTCGGCGGCCTCGCGGAGCCGCTGGAGCGCCATCTTGTCCTTGGACAGGTCGACGCCGTGGCCGTTGTGGAACTGCTTGACCAGGTACTCGACGAGACGCTGGTCCCAGTCGTCACCACCGAGGTGGTTGTCGCCGTTGGTGGCCTTGACCTCCACGACGCCGTCGCCGATCTCGAGCAGCGAGACGTCGAAGGTGCCGCCGCCGAGGTCGAAGACCAGGATGATCTGGTCTTCCTTCTCGAGCCCGTAGGCGAGGGCGGCGGCGGTCGGCTCGTTGACGATGCGCAGGACGTTGAGGCCCGCGATCTCACCGGCCTCCTTGGTGGCCTGCCGCTCCGAGTCGTTGAAGTACGCCGGAACGGTGATGACCGCGTCGGCCACCTTCTCGCCCAGGTACGCCTCGGCGTCCCGCTTGAGCTTCTGCAGGATGAAGGCGCTCATCTGCTGCGGGTTGAAGTCCTTGCCGTCCAGATTGGTCTTCCAGTCGGTACCCATGTGACGCTTGACCGACCGGACGGTCCTGTCGACGTTCGTGACTGCCTGACGCTTGGCGACCTCGCCGACCAGTACCTCGCCGTTCTTCGCGAAGGCGACGACGGACGGCGTGGTCCTGGCACCCTCGGCATTGGTGATGACGCTGGGCTCACCGCCCTCGAGAACGCTGACGGCGGAGTTAGTCGTACCCAGGTCGATGCCGACCGCACGTGCCATGGTTCATCCTCCAGCTGACTTGAGTGGATCTGACTCAAGAATGCCCGACCGGATCGGCCGTGTCAAAGGAGCTGAGTCGACCTTACTCAACTCTTATGCGGGTTCGAATATCACCAGCGCCCGGGTGACGGCCACCCCGGAGCCCGCCACGGAGTGCTCCCCGGCTGCGCCTTCGAGGAGCCGTCCGGGGCCGGCCACGGACCGCCGCGGACGACCGCGGACGACCGCGGACGACCGCGGACCGCACGATGACCAGCCGGCCGGCGTCACGCGGGTGGTCGCGGCGGTCACCGAGCGTGCGGTCATGGCAACCTGAGCGACACAGATCACCGGCCGGTTGCCTTCAAGCGGCTCGCGATCCTGGGTAATCTCAGAAAGACTGAATAAGTTACCGCTTAGTAATTACTGCTCTGCCAGGTTCGAGGAGCCCTCCATGCAACTCGCCGCGATCATCGTGTCGCTGGTCCTCACGGCGGTCGGCGTTGCGCTCATCGCCCGCGCCGTCGCGCAGCTCGTCCGGACCTTCAGGCTCGGCCAACCCGTACCGGCCGGCAGCCGTACCGACGACCCGGTGCAGCGCAGCGTCACGCTGGTCAAGGAGTTCCTCGGCCATTCCCGGATGAACCGCTGGGGGATCGTCGGCGTCGCACACTGGTTCGTGGCGATCGGCTTCCTCACGCTGCCGCCGACCCTCGCGCAGGCGTACGGCCAGCTCTTCCGGGCCGACTGGGTGCTGCCCGTCGTCGGCGGCTGGCTGCCGCTGGAGATGTACATCGAGTTCATCGGTGCCGCGACCGTGCTCGGCATCCTCGTGCTGATGGCGATCCGGCTGCTGAACCTGCCGACCCGGGCCGGCCGCAAGTCCCGGTTCACCGGCTCCATCGCCTGGCAGGCCTACTTCGTCGAGTACGTCATCCTCACCATCGGCCTCGCCATCCTGGTGCTGCGCGGCCTGGAGGGCGCCCTGCACCACGTCGAGGGCTACGCGGCCGCCTACTTCGTCTCGTACCCGCTGGTGGCCGCCTTCGACGGGCTGGACACCGGGACGCTGCAGACCCTGGTCTACTTCTTCGCGATGATCAAGATCGGCGTGTCGCTGATCTGGATGATCACCGTCGCGCTCAACACCAACATGGGCGTGGCCTGGCACCGCTTCCTGGCCTTCCCGAACATCTGGTTCAAGCGCGAGAGCAGTGGCGACGTCGCCCTCGGCGCGCTGCAGCCGATGGTCTCCGGCGGCAAGCCGATCGACTTCGAGGACCCAGGCGAGGACGACCAGTTCGGCGTCTCGCAGGTCGAGCACTTCTCCTGGAAGGGCCTGCTCGACTTCTCCACCTGCACCGAGTGCGGCCGCTGCCAGTCGCAGTGCCCCGCCTGGAACACTGGCAAGCCGCTCTCCCCCAAGCTCCTCGTCATGTCGCTGCGCGACCACGCGCACGCCAAGGCGCCGTACCTGCTCGCGGGCGGCGGCAAGGACGACGAGGGCAACGAGAAGGCCACCGCGGAGCAGCTGAGGGACGTCCCGGCATCCGCGCTGGCCGAGGCCGAGCGGCCGCTGATCGGGACCCTGGAGGAGAACGGCGTCATCGACCCGGACGTCCTGTGGTCCTGCACCACCTGCGGCGCCTGCGTCGAGCAGTGCCCCGTCGACATCGAGCACGTCGACCACATCCTCGACATGCGCCGCTACCAGGTGATGATCGAGTCCTCGTTCCCGTCCGAGGCGGGCACGATGCTCAAGAACCTGGAGAAGAAGGGCAACCCCTGGGGGCTGGCCAAGAAGCAGCGGCTCGCCTGGACCCAGGAAGTCGACTTCGAGGTCCCGGTCGTCGGCAAGGACATCGAGGACCTCACCGAGGTCGAGTACCTCTACTGGGTCGGCTGCGCCGGCGCCCTGGAGGACCGCGCCAAGAAGACCACCAAGGCCTTCGCGGAGCTGCTGAACATCGCGGGCGTCAAGTTCGCGATCATGGGCGGCGACGAGAAGTGCACCGGTGACTCCGCCCGCCGCCTCGGCAACGAGTTCCTCTTCCAGCAGCTCGGTCAGGAGAACGTCGCCACGCTGAACATGGCCTTCGGCGAGGACGAGGACGAGGGCGTCGTCGTCGAGAAGGCCAAGAAGAAGATCGTCGCGACCTGCCCGCACTGCTTCAACACCATCGCGAACGAGTACCCGCAGCTCGGCGGCGAGTACGAGGTCATCCACCACACCCAGCTGCTCCAGCACCTGGTGGACGAGGGCAAGCTGATCCCGGTCAACCCCGTCGAGGGCCTGATCACGTACCACGACCCCTGCTACCTGAGCCGGCACAACAAGATCTACACCCCGCCGCGCGAGATCATCGCCAAGGTGCCGGGCCTCCGGAACGAGGAGATGCACCGCCACAAGGAGCGCGGCTTCTGCTGCGGCGCCGGCGGCGCCCGGATGTGGATGGAGGAGCGGATCGGCAAGCGCGTCAACAACGAACGCGTGGACGAGGCCCTGTCCCTCAACCCCGACATCGTCTCCACCGCCTGCCCCTTCTGCCTCGTCATGCTCACCGACTCCGTCAACGGCAAGAAGAACGACGGCAGCGCCAAGGAGAACCTCCAGGTCGTGGACGTGGCACAGCTGCTCCTCGACTCGGTGAAGACCCCCGCCGACCCGGCCGGTGAGGCCGAGGCGGCGGATGAGCCGGAGTCCGAGCCGGTGAAGTAGAACCCGGAGGAGACCTTTCTTCGGAGATCTTCTGAGATCTTCCGGGGACCTCCGGGACGCGCAGCAGGAGACGGCCGGGACCGCGAACAGCGGTCCCGGCTGTTGCTGTTGCTGTTTGCCAAGTGGTGGGGGCATGGGCGCGGGGGCCTGTACCGCGAGCCGCACGCCGGCCCGCGTCGCCGTTCCGCCGCTCCCGTCCCGCCCCGCGCCGCACCGTGCCGCGCCGCAACAACCCGCTTCGTACGGCGAGTTCGGCTCGGCGACACCTCGGCTTCTTCCCGTACAACCCTTCCGTACCGGTCACCGTCATACCCGTGTGCCGGAGAGGACGGGCCCTCCCCGGCAGACCCCCCGCACCAGCCCGGCCTTCTTCACTCAGGAGCCGCTCCGTGCGTAAGAACCGTTCGGCCACCGTCACCGCGGCATCGTTTCTCCTGCTGGCGGGCGCAGGCATCACGGCCGCGCCCACGGCCCACGCCGGCACCCTCGACAGCATCCGGGCAAGCGACCGCAACTGCGACTTCAACGGCGACGGCTACGAGGACACCCTCATCGGCGCGCCGACCGCGACCGTCAGCGGCGCCGTCGGCGCCGGCTACGTCACGGTGCAGTACGGCGCGGCAGGCGGCATCTCGACCGGGAACAGCGAGGTCATCCACCAGGCCACCAGCGGCGTGCCCGGCTCACCCCAGGCCGGGGACGCCTTCGGCAGGGCCGTGGCCACCGGCGACCTGGACGGCGACGGCTACGACGACGCGGTCGTCGCCGCGCCGGACGAGGACCTCGGCACCACGGCCGACGCCGGCGGCACCGTCGTCCTCTGGGGCACGCCGCAGGGCCTGACCGGCGCCGCCTCCCAGTGGCTGGAGGCCCCGGCGCCCACGGCCGGGGAGCGCTTCGGCGCCGGACTCGCGGCGGCCCGCTTCTTCGACGGCGGCAACGCGGGCGACCTGCTGGCCGTTCTCGACAAGGACGGCCTGGAGCTGTACGCCTTCGAGGCCACCGGGGACGCCTCCGTACGCCGCGCGGACGGTACGGAGGGCACTGACGGTACGAGCAGCACAAGCAGCACAGCCGGCACGGCCGACCGCGAGGCCGTACAGCAGGAGGGCGCTGTCAGGGGCCTCGACGACTCCGCGCGGCTCTCCGCGGCCGCGACCCAGAACATCACTCCCTCCTCCCTCACCACCGGCGACTACGACGGCAACGGCTACGCCGACCTCGTCGTCTCGGGCACCAGCACCGGCGCTAAGCCCGGCCACGGCTGGTCGATGTACTTCGCGGGCGGCTCGGAATCGATGGCCTTCCAGCGGGAGCTGCGCGGCGGCCCGGTCGCCGCGTCGGGCGACATCAACGGCGACGGGCTCGACGACCTGGTCACCGGCGAGCCGCACAGCCCCGACGACGACGGCGATACGCTCACCGGCGGCCTCGTCGGCGTCTACTACGGCAGCGCCGCCGGCCCGGCCGGCGAGGGCGGGGCGGCGAACCCCGACAGCCCGCCGCAGTGGTGGACCCAGAACTCGCCGGGCGTGCCGGGCGCCGCCGAGCAGGGCGACGGCTGGGGCACGGACCTCTCCCTCGGCGACAGCAACGGTGACGGCTACGCGGACGTGGCCATCGGCGCCTCCGGCGAGGACATCGGCACCATCTCCAACGCCGGGGCGGTGTGGGTCCTGCGCGGTACGGCGAGCGGACTCAGCGCGACGGGGGTGCGCGACTTCAACCAGGACAGCACGAACGTCCCGGGGGGCCCGGAGACGTCCGACCTGTTCGGCGCGCAGGTGCGGCTCACCGACCCGGACGCGAACGGCCGGCACGGGCTGCTCGCGGCGGCGCCGGGCGAGAACACGAATGACGGCGTGGTGTGGGTCCTCCCGTCGAGCAGCGGCGGAGTGACGGCGACCGGGTCCTGGACGTACGGGGGCGGCTCGCTCGGCGCGCCCTCCGCGAACGCCCGCTACGGCGCGACGATCGACGAGTAGCAGAGAAGAAGCAGGCAGCAGGAGCAGCGGCAGTCGCAGGGGCAGGTGCAGGGAACAGAGACAGCGTTGAGACCGGGGCCGTCCGGAGCGGCCACGGTGGCGGGCGGTGAGGCGCATCCCCCCGGTGGAAAGCGCCTCACCGCCCCACCGCTTCACCGTGAGTCTGCCATCCGCCACTGACAGTCGCCGGACGGAACAGCGGCCGGGCCTGTCAGTGGCGGTGTGCCGGAGTGTCGCGGTTCCGGGCGTGCCGCCGCAGCGGACAAGCACGTTGCCCCCTGGGTGACGGGCGCTGTCCGGCAGCCAAGTCCCCGCCTGCGGGTTACCCTGACGTTTCCCGTAAGGGATGTCACAGCTCGGCCGCAAAGCCGGGCCTGTTGCGGCCGCCCTTGCCCCCTGCTCCTCAGGACCAGGTACGTTCGAATGGTGGCTGGATTCAGGATGGGACGCGGCCGGGATTCCCGCTCCGCGCAGCAGCAGGCCCCGCAGAACCGACAAGGGCAGCGGCAGCAGCCGTACGGACAGCCGTACGGCGGGCAGCCCGCGCCCCCGCAGGCTCCGCAACAGCACCAGCAATGGCACCAGTACGGCGGCGGCCAGGGCGGACAGGGCGGCCGGGGGGAGGGGCCGGAGTACTTCGGCGGCCATGATCCGTACCAAGGCCAGGGCCGGGGGCGCGGCCCCGGGCCGGCACAGGGCCGGGCGCCGCAGGGGCACGGTGGCCAGGGCGCGGATCCGTACGCCAACAACCCGGGCCACACCCAGGCGTTCAGCATCGCCGACGCCCCCGACCCGTACGGCGGTGGCGGCGGCAACGCGTACCAGGGTGGCCAGGCGGCCGCGCCGTACGCAGGCCCGCGGATGCACTGGAAGCAGCTGCTGAAGGGCATCGTGACGCGCCCCAACGCCACCTTCTGGCAGATGCGTGATCACGCGGTGTGGGGCCCGGCGCTCGCCGTCACGTTCCTCTACGGGATGCTGGCCGTCTTCGGCTTCCCCGAGGCCCGCGAGGATGTGCTGAACGCCACCCTCTCCACCAGCATTCCGTGGGTGCTCAGCACCGGTCTCGCCGTGGTGATCAGCGGTCTGATCCTGGGCGCGGTCACCCACACCCTCGCCCGCCAGCTCGGCGGCAACGGGGCGTGGCAGCCGACCGTCGGGCTGTCCATGCTGATCATGACGATCACGGACGCGCCGCGGCTGCTCTTCGCGATGTTCATGAGCGGCGACAACAGCGTCGTGCAGGTGCTGGGCTGGTTGACCTGGCTGGCGGCCGGCGCGCTGTTCACGTCGATGGTGAGCAAGTCGCACGACCTGCCGTGGCCGAAGGCGCTCGGCGCGTCGGCGATCCAGCTGGCGGCGCTGCTGGCGCTGCTGAAGCTCGGCGCGCTGTAGGGGAGACGGAACGACCGAGGGCCCGGTTCACGACCGAACCGGGCCCTCGCTGTGCTCTGGTCGGCCGGTGGCCTCGCGGCTGTCACGGACGGGGCGGTCGGCCGGGCGGCCGGTGACGGGACCGCGGTCAGCGGACGGGACCGGCGGACCGTACGGACCCGGGAGGCACGAATCCGATGGGACGAGCCGGGCGAGCGGGGCGAAGCGGGCCGGCCCGGCCCGGGCCCGGCTCAGGCGTCGAGGACCTGGCCCTCGCGTCGTACGACGGGCGGCTCGACGGACCAGGGGAAGTTGATCCACCGGTCGGTCCGCTTCCAGACGTACTCGCACTTCACGGACGACTGCGGCTTCTCGTAGATCACGGCGCAGCGCACATCGGCCACGTGCCCGGCGCAGAAGTCGTGGACCAGCTTGAGCGTCCTGCCGGTGTCGGCGACGTCGTCGGCGACGAGGACCTTCTTGCGGCTGAGGTCGACGACATTGGGCACGGGCGGCAGCATGACCGGCATGGCGAGCGTGGCGCCGACGCCGGTGTAGAACTCGACGTTCATCACATGCAGATTCTTGACGTCCAGGGCGTAGCCGAGTCCGCCGGCGACGAAGAGGCCGCCGCGCGCTATGGACAGGATGATGTCCGGTTCGTACCCGTCGTCGGCAACGGTCTGAGCCAGCTCGCGTACGGCCTTGCCGAAGAGCGCATAGCTCAGGTTTTCGCGTTCGTCAGTCACAGCTGTCCCAACCGTCCTCAGACCTGTGTGCGATAAAAATTGAGGTACGAACGCGAGGGCGTCGGCCCGCGCTGCCCCTGGTAGCGGGAGCCGTACTTCGCGGAGCCGTACGGATGCTCGACGGGCGAGGCCAGCCGGAACATGCACAGCTGCCCGATCTTCATCCCCGGCCAGAGCTTTATCGGCAGGGTGGCCATGTTGGACAGCTCGAGGGTCACATGCCCGGTGAATCCGGGGTCGATGAACCCGGCGGTGGAGTGGGTGAGCAGCCCGAGCCGGCCGAGGCTGGACTTGCCCTCGAGGCGGGACGCGATGTCGTCCGGCAGGCTGATGATCTCGTACGTCGAGGCGAGCACGAACTCGCCGGGGTGCAGGATGAACGCCTCGTCGCCCTCGGGCTCGACCAGCCGTGTCAGATCCGGCTGCTCGACGGCCGGGTCGATGTGGGGGTAGCGGTGGTTCTCGAACACCCGGAAGAAACGGTCAAGCCGCACATCGATGCTCGACGGCTGGACCATCCCGGCGTCGTAGGGGTCGACCCGTACGCGCCCGGAGTCGATCTCGGCCCGGATGTCCTTGTCTGAGAGCAGCACGGACCGAAGATTACGCGGCCGACGCGGGCCGGACCCAATCGGCCCCGACCCGCGCGCCGTGATCCCTTCCCGGCTCTCCGCCACACCTCGCCACGGCGGCGGACTGCCACGCCTGAACTGTGCGGACGGGCGCTGCGTCCGACTCTGCGGACGGCTCTGCGCCCCGGCTTCACNNACTTCACGTACTGACTTCAAGGGTCGGCTGCACGCACCGGCCACGACGGGCCGACGGCGACTGCTTCCCGCTCGGGTGGCTCCGGCGCTCGGGCGAAAAACCTAGCCCTTGCGGCTCCGGCCGGCCGCTTCCGAATCGGCCCCCGCTCCCGCTTCCACATCCGGCCAGTGCTCGACCTGCTGCGCCTGCTCCGCCCGGCCGACCGGCACCGCATGCCGCAACCGGGCACAACGTGGACAGCGCAGGAGCCGCCCGGGTCCGAGCCGGTCGTCGCCGAGATGCTGCATCGGAAACGACGCGGTGCTGAACACGTGCCCTTCGGCACAACGAACGACGGTGCGCTCCTCCATCGAGTCCTTCCCCAATCCCCATACAAACCTGGATGGACAAAAGCCACGTTAGAGGATGGGTCGGGCGCCCTCCCGAGCGGCACTCCGTTTCTTACCGTACGCCCCAACTCGCTTGCCCCACACACACTCACTCACGCCGGCCGACCCCTGGTCGACACCCTCGGCCGGCACGCGGCCCGACCCCTGGGCCGACCCAGGGCCGACCCCACGGTCACCACCGACACACCCACGCCCACCACTGCGACCGCACCTGACCACGCCCACAGGACAACCCCCGAAGTCGCGCTTACAGGGGCACCGGCGCAGCCCTTCCACGGCCCCTGCGGGCCACCTCCGCCGCACAGCAGATCGGCCCCGAGGCGAATACGCCGGGGGCCGGTGATGAGGTAGAGTAAGCGCCGGTGAGGCACCTCAACAGGTGCTGCGCGCGGGTGTAGTTTAATGGTAGAACATGAGCTTCCCAAGCTCAGAGCGCGGGTTCGATTCCCGTCACCCGCTCCACGACAAAGGCCCAGGTCACCGACCCGGGCCTTGTTTGTTGTCCAGACCTCTCTAAGCGCCTTGCACCAGATCCGCACCAGAAGGCCCCGCGCCCTCCTGCTTCCCGGCCTTCTGACGCTCCGTGCGGACCAGCTCGTCCAGGCCGCCAGCGATCTCCTGTTGCCGACCGAGGTCTGAGTGCTGATAGATCAGCGCCGCCTTCTCCGAGGACTGGCCGGCCCGGACCATCGTGTCCTTCAGGGTGGCCCCGGACCGCGTCGCCATGGTGTGTCCGGTGTGGCGAAGGTCGTAGAACCGGAAGTCGTCCGGCACCCCGACGAGGCCCCGCGCCTTGCGCCACTTTCGCCCGAAGGAGGAACGCCGGAACGGCTTCCCTTTCTCCCCCACGAACAGCAGTCCGTCCGGTCCCCTCTCCGCGTACCAGTCGAGATGCCGTCGCATATCGGTGCGGAGGAAGGCCGGGAGGACTACGAGCCGCTTGCCCGCCTCTGATTTGGTTTCGCCGGTAGCGCGCTTTCCTGTGGTCAGCTCCGGCGCGGCCATGCGGACGCGGATGGTCATCGCGTCGAGGTCCACATCCTTGCGGCGGAGCTCCGCCTGTTCCTCCGGGCGCATCGGCCCGTATGCCCCGAGGTACACCATCAGTCGCCACCGAGGCCCGACCGCATCGGCGAGCGCATCGACCTGGGCGATGGTGGCGATCTGCCGCTCGGCGGATGACTCCTTGCCCGCGCCCTTGATGCGGCACGGGTTCCGGCGGATCAGTTCATCATCCACGGCCGTCTCCATGATGGCCTTGAGGAGTCGATACGACTTGGCGACGGTCGTTGCCGCGCCGGTCGTCGCCAAGCGCTCGGCACGCCAGGTACGGACACGCGGGGCCGTGATCTCGTCCAGGTCCCAGCCTTCGAAGGTCGGGAGGAGGTGCAGCCGGAGCAGTCGGCGGTACAGCTCGTCCGTGGTGGCCGCGAGGCCCCGTTCCCCGACCCATTGCAGCGCGTACTCCTTGAAGTTCACCGCGCCCGCGTCCGGGTCCTGCCAGTTCCCGCGCGTCAGGTCCGCCTCGACCTGAGAGAGCCAGACCTCGGCATCCCGCTTCGTTTCGAACGTCTCCGGCGCACGGAATTCCTGCCCGTCGAGGCCCCTGTAGCTCGCGGTCCACCGGCCGGACCGGTACTGACGGACCGCACCGAAGCGCCGTCGGCTGCCCTTGTTGTTGGCCATCAGGCAGCCCTCCCGTACCGGGACCGACGGCGTCGGACCGGCTGGACGGTGTTGGAGTCGATGAAGGCCGCCAACGCGCTCTCCGGGATGCGGACATGCCGGCCGACCTTCACGAAGGCCACGCGCCGCTCAGCGACGAGGCGACGGGGGAAGCGCTCGGTCGTCCCCAGCCGCTCGGCGACCTGGGCGACGGACAGCAGCCGGTCACTCATGGGTGGTCTCTCCTTCCTGGGCAGGCATGTGGTCGCGAGGGCCGAGGGAGGCCGATAGCCATTCCTCGGCTGGGCTGAGACCGGTACCGGCGTAGACCCAGTGGGCAAGGACGAGCGTGGTTTCCTCGTCGGGACTGTCCACAGGGTGTGGAGCATCGCCGCGTGCGATGGCGGCTTGGAGGCGGCGCCATTCGGCGCGTGCGGTGCGGAGTGCGCCGAGAGTGGTGGAGTACCGGCGGGTCTTGGTGGAGAAGTGACCCCGGAAGCCGAGCATGTGGGCCCAGGCCCGCAGCCGGAGGTGTTCGAGGTCCTTGCGGGCGCCGAGCCACCA
>DOWQ01000110.1:13114-16445 GCA_003519485.1 Streptomyces sp.
CCCCGGATGGTGCGGATGTCGAGCTGACGGCCGAAGGCGAAGGAGTGCGGGCGTCCGTCGACCACGGGCCCAGTGATGTGCGCGGCGGTGGCGGCGGAGCGGATCGCGTCGGTCAGCAGCTCGGCCGAGGCCCAGCGCGGCGGGGGCGTGGTGCCGCCGTCGGGGCCGTCGAGGCGGATGACGGCGTGGAAGTGGACGGCGCCCCGCTTCTGGTACTCGGCGACCTTGGCGAAGGAGACTCGGGCGTACTGGCGGAAGGCCCGTTGCGTGAGCCCGGCGCGCATGGCGATCTCGCGGCGCAGGTAGATGGTGAAGCGCCGCCAGAGGGCTCCGGCGTGGGCGTTCCAGAGCACCGCGGCTTCGTAGTCGTAGCGCTCGGGGTCGAGCGGTGTGCCGAGGACGGGATCTTCCGGCTCGTGGTGGCGCCCGCAGCGACAGCGGCGGACGGTGCGGCCGGGCCCGGTGGGGCGGTTGTGGACCGGGCCGAAGCCGGGGGCGGTGAAGGTGGCGAAGACGCGCGGGTGAGAAGTGACGTCCTCCGGGGTGCCCTTGCCGCCGCGCAGTCCGGCGGTGATCAGGTGGTAGGTGTCGCGGCGGTAGGTCTCGGCGCAGGTCGCGCAACGGGTGGTGCGGCGGTTGCCGCAGCGGACCAGGAGGTGCCCGGCTGGTAGGTCGAGGGAGTCCAGGCAGTGCTGGACGGGGCCGATCTCGCCGGTGGTGGTGTCGAGAGTGTGTTCCGCGCGGTATCCGGACAAGCGGATGGGGCGGGTACAGCCGCCGAGGGTGGCCAACTGTCGCATCAGGCCGGGCAGGGCACCGGACGTGGCAAGCTTGCCGACTTCCGCGAGCGGAGCCGGTTGATTCCGGGTGATGATGGGGCTCTCCTTTTCGGCTTTCGGGTCGGGAAGGGACCGGGCCACCGGGGCGGCAGATGCTTGGCGGTATCGAGGCCGCCCCGGTGGCCGCATCAGTGCTGGCGGTTCTGTTTCAGCAGCGAGCGCAGGACGACGGCGGCGACGGCCACGGAGACCGCCGACACGGCGACGGCCGTCAGAAGCGCGGTGAGCACGACGCCGCCCAGGAGCACGGCCGCGACAGCTCCGGTGCTGACGGAGGGCAGAGGCCGGCGGGCGGGTATCCCGGGTGCTGGCGCGTGCTGGCAGGAGCAGGCCGGGGCGTGCGCGTGGGTGACGAGACTTGAACCCGCGACAGGCAGCGTCGGGGCCGGGGGCATCTTGGGACTGAGCAGCATGGCGGTTTTCCTTCTTCAGTCGCTGTTGCCGTTGACGACGTCGACTCCCGTGCGTGTGCCGGAGTCGATGGCGGGGGCCATGAAGGTGTCGGCGAGGTAGAAGCCGAAGAGCGCGATGACGACCACGAGCCAGGCACGGACGCCGAGGAACTTCACGGCGCCCCAGGCGACGAGGCCGAGGACGACGACCAGGGGGAGGCTGACGGTCACGGGTGGGGTCTCCTTCAACGGATGGGGCAGCGGTGGGTACGGGCGGCGAGTTCGGCGGCGGCGCGGGAGTCGTAATCGGCGGAGAAGCCGCAGCGCGGGGCTGTGCAGGCGGCGGTGTGCTTCTCCCGGCCCCGGCCGTCGTAGGCAGTGCCGACGTGGACCGGGCCGACGCGGGTCACTCGCCGGAAGCGGCGGTTGAGGGACATGGCGGTTCCTCCTTCTCTCAGGTGAGCCGGGCGGCGATCTGCTCGGCCAGCGGGCCGGGGACGCCGAGGCGGGCGCGAAGGGTGTCGGTGTCGATCGGTGAGCCGGTACGGGCTCGGTGGGTGGCGGCGACCTTGCGGGCGTGCTCGACGAGCGCGGCGGGAACGGGTGGAGCCGACCGGGCAGCGGGCTCGGACACCGGAGCGGCGGGCCTTGGCGCCGGGAGTTCCGCCGCAGGCTCGGCGGGCGCGTCCGGACGCTTCAGCTCGACCTCAGGCGGTGTGGCCGGTACCTCTTGCCCGTCGGCTTCCGAAGGAGCGGGCTGGTGAGCGAGGAGCGTTCCGCCGAGGAAGGCGACGGCGGGCCAGCCCGCGACGAGGATGCGGAGCCAGTCCGGTACGTCACGCAGGTCGAGCAGCCCGGCGGTGGCGATGTTCGCGCCGAGCGAGGCGATCAGGGCGACGATGAACCAGCACCAGGCGGCAGCCTTGTCCTGCCCGGTCCGCAGCCGTCGCCATGCGGCGACCAACAGCAGGTCGACGGAGACCGGGTAAGCCCATGCCTTCCACCCGTCCTGTCCGGCGGCCAATGCGATGTCGTGCAGGTGAGCGAAGGACAGCGCGGCGGCGATGACCGCTTGCACGAGCACCGCGTCAACGCGGGCCAGGTGAACACGCACGAGGCGGCTCCTTCCGTTTTCGGGCATGGCCGGGGTAGGGACTTGGCGCGAGGCGGTCACGCCGACCGGTTCGGGGCGGGTGTCAGTCGGTCACGGGCCGGGGCTTGACCAGCGGCGCGGGCCGCTCGACCGGGCGAGCCGGGACGGCCGGCCGGAACGGCTCCAGCGCAGGCACGTCCGGGACCAGGTGGGTGGTCTCGTGGCAGACGGCGGCGGCATCGGCGAGGGACAGATAGGGGGTACGGATACGGGACCAGCCACCTGAGGTGTCACCGGCCACGGCCAGGCCGGGACGTTCCGGGGCGATGGCGCAGGCAGCGCCGACCGCTTCCGGGGCGATGTCACCGAGCGCCATCTTCGCGGAGGCCTCGTCGTTGACGCGGTGGCATACGCGTCCGGTGAGCTGGGCCCGGAGCATGGTGGCGCCCTTGCCCAACTCGGCACCGAAACGCTGCCCGCACACCTCCAGGAAGATCCCGGCGGCCCGGCCGAGCTGGGCGAGGCGGATGAGCTGGGTGACCATCTCGTCCCGCCGTTCCTCGTCCTTGCGTGTCGCGACGAGGAAGAGTTCCGCCACCTCGTCCACGAACAGCACCACGGGCACCGGCCGCTCGTGCTCCGGGAGGCCCCAGACGTCGGAAGTGATCTCCTCGTCCGGAGTGGCCGGTGCGATGCCCTGCCGGGCCTTGATGAGGTCGTATCGCTCCTCCATCAGCCGGACCAGCGCGGGCAGCAGTTCGGCAGCCTGATCTGGGTCGGTGGCCAGCGCGGACAGACGTGAGGCGAACGGCGCCAGCTCGACCCCGCGTTTGCAGTCGATCCCCGCGAGGGCCACCGGCTGCCGGGCGAGCTCGGTCATCAGGTGGCGCAGGTACATGGACTTGCCCGACAGGGTGGCGCCGAGGGTGAGTTGGTGCGGTACGGCGCGGTAGTCCCGCACGAAGGCGGTGGCGTCCTCCCGCAGTGCTACGGGCACCTTGAGCAGG
>DOWQ01000694.1 GCA_003519485.1 Streptomyces sp.
CAGGAGCCGTGGCCGTGCAGTCTTCGGCTCGCATCCAGCGGTCAGGCCCCTGGCGAGACTCACGCCCGGGCAAGGATCATGGACGCCATGGTGCCGTGAGCGAATACGTGCAGGTGTACGAGCCATCCACGCGCTGTGGGGGACGGCAGGCGTCGCAGGGGAATCGCGACGGCAAGGACACCGACGACGACCGATCCGACGAAGGCGTACAGAATCCACTGCCCCTGGATGCTGGAACACCCCTCCCCGGGTCAGGCGGCTTGACTTCAAGATTGGGAAGCGAGCTGCCCGGAGGGTGGTCAGGCTGAGGAAGAAGCACACCACCGCGGTGGGACGAGGAGGATCAGGCCGATACCCGCGCCGCGCATGAGCCTGCGGTCCGTGGCCTCGTAGTCGGGACGTGCGTCCTGGGTGGTGGTGGCTTCCATGCTCGCTACCCAACCTCGTCACGGTGACGCCGTAATCGGTTCACCTACTCACGTCCACCAAGTGGGCCTACTCCAGGGGACGCGGTCGTCAACGGGTGACGACGCACGTCGAAGGGCAGGCATTCGCTGCCCCCGACCTTCGTCTTTTGGAAGAGAACCGCCAGCACGTTGTTCCGGCCGTATGCCCTCGGCGCGACTACCCGGCCGCGAGCGCCACGAACGCCGCCCACTCGCTCCGGCCGACCCGCAGCACCGGCCCGCCACCCACGACCTTCGAGTCCCGTACGTACACGGCGTCCAGGCCGGCGGCCACCTCCACGCAGTCGCCGCCGCCCGATCCGCTGTAGCTGCTCTTGAACCAGCGCAGCCCGGCCACGTCCTCGGATACCTGCTCCACGCTCATGTCTCTCCCACCAGCCGTTCGATGAGCCGCGCAGACTCGACGCCGTTCAAAGCCTGCGATCGCAGCTTGCCATACCGCAACCCGAAGGCGCTGACCTCTGCTGGATCACGGACGACGCACCCGACCTCCTGGGACTCGACGTATCCGACGTGCTGATGCTCCTCCGTCTCCAGCATCACGAACGGCCCGTTCAGTCCGGCGTGGAACCCCGGCGCAGCAGGCATGACCTGAACTCCGACGTTGCGCGACGCGCCCGCTTCCAGCAGACGTTGCCACTGCCCGCGCATGACCGCCGCATCGCCCACCGGGTTACGGAGCACGTCCTCGCTGATGATGAATGACAGCTCCGCCATAGGCACCCGCGTCAGCAGCTTCTGGCGGCCCAGTCGCGCCTCCGTGTGCTGGTCCACGGTCTCTTCGCTCAGCGGCGGGCAATGCCCGGCGAACACCGCCCGTGCGTACGCCTCCGTCTGCAACAGCCCCGGCACCAGCAGCGGATCGTACGAGAAGCGGCTCGCCACCTCCGCCTCGATGAGCGCGAAGTTGCGGAAGAACTGCGGCAGCTTCGCCCGGTCCACCTCGTCCTGGAACCTCCAGCACTCCACGCGCCTCCAGCACGCGTTCCGCGGCCGTGGTGAACGTGACCTTCGCCGACCGCCGCCCCTGCTCGACCGAGGCGACCTGCTCCAGCGAGTAGCCGATGGCTTCGCCGAGTGCCTGCTGGCTCAGCCCTGCCTGCTTGCGCAGATGCTGGAGCAACCTGCCGTAGGCCGACCACGCGCCCGGCAGCTCGCTTCCGTCCTTTGTCTTCACCGTGCGACTGTTCCGCGTGTCCCGCACCGCCCTCACGCCCTTCCGTCCCCGAGTGCACCGCCCGCCCAACGCCCACAGCGCTGGTCAACGCCACCGCGCCGGGGCAGTGTTCAACTCGGGCCGCATTTCGAGGGACACGGCTCCAGATCCGTACAACGCCCGTACAGGACCCGTACTGCCAGGGACATCAGCGCTTGCACACTCCGTACGGCGTGCCCCACGTACGGTCCCGGCAGTTGAGCCTCCGGCCCAGCTGCACCGGACCTGGCGCCCGGCTGGCACGCCAACTCGCCGTACGGCAGCTCACCGAGTGGACCGGGATCCCCCACGACTCCGGCGCCGCGCACCGCCGTGCCGACCTCGGCGGGAGCCAGAGCGCCACTGAGCGGCAGGAAGCAGTACGGCTCGGTCTCGGCGACCGGCCACAGGGCGAAGCCGGCGGGCACGTAAACCTCGAGGACGGGCCGCGACACGATCCAACCCGGGAAGTGTGCGCCATGCCCAGTCGCTGTCACCGCACGGTCGGCCTGGGCCCGACAAGACCGACCTCGCTGACGGGTGTCCGGCATTGCTGTGGCCGTCCGTCCTGACCCTGACCCTGCCGGGCAGGCGGCCGCAGCCATCGGAGTCATCGGCGGCACGGCGAGCGCCGCCGGCACCTGTTCGATGCAGTCGGAGCGGAGCGAGCGGTCTCACTGCCGCGATGTGCGACTTCCGCGGGCGCTCAGTGCGCGGATCGGCCCGATCAGCGCCCGGTAGACCGGGCGCACCACACGGCCGGGAAGATGGCGGTGACGTTCCTCCTGCCAGACCCTCGCCCTGCGGTGCGCCGCGAGGGGCGACCACCGGTCGGGGTCCGGGGGTTCGGAAGTGTGGAACTCGATGCGGCAGAGGTGCTTCGTGCTGACGTAGCCGTACTGGCCGGGGCTGACCAGCCGCACCGGAGCGCCGTGGTCGCTGTCGAGCGGCCGCCCGTCGAGACGGTCGGCGATGAGCACGTCGTCGGCCAGGGCGTCCTCGAACAACACGATCGACCGGTAGCCGTCGAGACCTTCGAAGACGATATGGCTGACCGGCGCGTCCGACTCGAGCAGCGGCTCGACCTGCGCGCGGTAGAAGGTCTCGAACGGGACCCCTTCCCACAGCAGGCCGGTTGCCGACCATCCGGCGACACAGTGAAAGTCAGCTGCGAGGTCTCGTCGTGGCAGCTTTGCGAGGTCGGTCACGGACAGTGTGATGGGCTCGGTGAGAGCCCCGCCGATCTCGATCACCGGGTCGGCGGAGACAGGCGGAGGTGGGCGATGGAGGTGTGTCCCGAAGCGTGGGAAACCCTCGACGGCACGTTGGCCGGGGGGAAGCGTCATGTGAAGTTCCCCCCTGAACATGGACAGCGGGTGCTTACGCTGCGGGGGCGAGGTTCTGCCTGAGCAGGGTTCTCGTTTCGAGCGGGGTGACGTAGCCGTACTCGGGGTGTCGGCGGAGCCGGCTGCGGTTGAACTCGACCTCGATGTAGTGAAAGACGTCGGCTCGGGCGGCCTCACGGGTCTCCCAGACGGTCGTTCCGATCTCCGCCTTGAACAGGGCGAGCCAGCTCTCCGCGGCAGCATTATCGTAACAAGAACCGATTCGTCCCATCGACTGCCGCATACACAACGTGCTTGTTGCGGTGCGGAATTCGTCACTCGTGTACTCGGCGGTCGGTGTGCATCACGCAGCCGTCCTCCAGGCCGCCGCGTCCCGCCGCCATCCGCAGGGCGGCGACCGGCAGCCCGGCGCGGTGATGGTCGGCCATCGCCCATCCGACGACCTCGCGGGTCGCGAGATCGATACACGTCGCCAGATACAACTTCCCTACCAGGGTCAGAAGTTCGGTCATGTCACCGACCAGTCGCATGCCGGGCCGGGGCGCGGTGAAGTCGCGGCCGATCAGATCGTTGGCGAACACCGCCCGCCTGGCCTGCCGGGTCAGGCCGTGGCGACGGCGCCGGGTGATCCCGGTGATGTGATGCACACGCATCAGCCGCTCGACCCTCTTCTCGTTGACAGTCCGGCCGGCCCGCCGCAGCGCCGCGTGGATCCGCGGAGCCCCATACGCGCCGCGCGAGCCGGCGTGCAGCACCTGTATCTCCCCGACCAGCAGCTCCTCGGCACGGTCGCGCACCGCGCGGGCCGGCCTCGACGCCCGGTGCGCGTAGTAGGTGGAGCGGGGCACTCCCAGCGCCCGGCACAGAACCGCGACGCTGTGACCTGCCGGATTGTCCTGGGACGCCTTCTCCGCGTCGATCAAGCGACACCGCGCGGCGGTGTCTACCTGCTCTTGTCCTGCGCGAAGAAGGCGGTCGCTTTTCCCAGCACGTCGATCGTGGCCTCCTGCTCGCGGACCTTCCGCCGCAGCCGGACCAGCTCCTCACGCTCCGCACTGGTCAGCGCCCCGGCCGGCCCCTCGCCGCGGTCGATCTTCGCCTGCTTCACCCAACCCCGGAGCCCTTCAGGGCTCACGCCCAGGTCCCGGGCCACCTCGGTGACCGTCTTGTCCGACGACAGCGCGAGCGCGACCGCGTCCCGCTTGAACTCGGCCGTGTACCTCTTACTCGTATTGCTCTTCTTGCTCACTACCTGTGACTGCTTCCTCCGGGACCATCCGTCCCAGTATCAGGCTGTCCAGGTCACAGGGGGAACTTCAGCACCCGCTGTCCATGGTCAGGGGGAACTTCATGGTGACCTGGTGGGTCAAAGGTGAACGTCGGCGTGTTTGCCGGTGACGACACGGGCTTGGTTGTGGTTGCGGTAACCGCGACGGCTGCGGCCATCAGTGCCAGACATGTCCGCATCCACGCGAGGAACGTACGCTCGTTGGCCAACTTGAGGCGATAGTCGAGCATGGCGCGCTCGTCGGGGTCCGCACCTGCCCGGGGGGCTCCCGCGACTGCTGCTCGGCCATGGACCGCTCCTTTCCTTTCGGGTCGATGATGTCGGACAGTGTCATCCCCCGGACCCAAAGGAAACTTTGGGGGGCCCATGCGCCCTTGGGGATTCCTCCGTAGCGACCATCCGGGTTGACATCTAGGCTGCCGCTATGACCAATCTCGACGAGCGTCCTGTCAGGTGGCTGAAGGTACTGGACCAAACCCGCTGCATCGGGTGTCATGCCTGTACGACGGCTTGCAAGAGCGAGAACGAGGTACCCCTGGGTGTCACGCGGACCTACGTGAAGTCCGTGGACGTCGGGGAGTTCCCGCAGGCGCGGCGATCGTTCCAGGTGACGCGGTGCAACCAGTGCACCGATGCGCCCTGCGTGACCGCCTGTCCAACGGAGGCGATGTACAAGCGACCCGACGGGATCGTCGATTTCGACAAGAGCATCTGTATCGGCTGCAAAGCCTGCATGGCCGCCTGCCCGTACGACGCGATCTTCATCAACCCGGAGGACCACTCGGCCGAGAAGTGCAACTTCTGCGCCCACCGCATCGACGGCGGGCTCGAGCCCGCCTGCGTCACCGTCTGTCCGACCGAGGCCATCCTCGTCGGTGACATGAACGACCCCACGTCGAAGGTTGCGCAAGCGGTGAAGCGCCAGCCCGTCCTCGTGCGTCGTCCCGAGAAGGAGACTGGCCCCGGGCTGTTCTATCTCGGCGCCCACCAGGCGACCCTGGACCCGCTCGGCGCCAAGCGGCCCGAGGGTGGGCTCTATGCCTGGTCGACGCAAGGGCCGCCGGACCCGCAGCTCGTGCCGTCGGGCCACCCCGAGGGTGCACGGTCGTCGGCGGCCGCACTGCTCTCGTACGACATTCCGCACTACGCCCCCTGGGGATGGCGGGTGAGCCTCTACACCTGGACCAAGAGCATCGCAGCCGGCGCCTTCCTGGTGGCGGTGTTGTTCGCGCTCACCGGGCTGATGGCGTGGGACGGCCCGGTGACCCGATATGTGGCGCCGCTGCTGGCACTGGTTTTCCTGGGCATCACCGGCGTCTTGCTGATCTGGGACCTCAAGCACCCGTCCCGGTTCTGGCTGATCTTCACCCGACACCAGTGGGGAAGCTGGCTGGTACGCGGATCATTCATCATCGGTGCCTTCGGCGCTGCGGCATCCGCGGCGTTGGTCGTCGGGTTCTTTGACCTCCTGATTACCCAGCAGGTGATAGGCGTCATCGGTGCAGTGACGGGTCTGGCGACGGCCTGTTACACGGCCTACCTCTTCGCGCAGGCCAAGGCGCGCGACCTCTGGCAGAGCCCGCTGCTGCCCGCGCACCTCGCGGTGCAGGCGATCCTTGCCGGCGCTGCCTCGCTGCTGCCGTTCGCGCTGGCCATGGCGCCCCAGAGCTCCGTCCATGCGCTGGAGGTCGCACTGGCGGTCAGCGCGGCCGCGCACCTGCTGCTGCTGTGGACCGAGACGACGCTGCCGCATGTCACCGCCCATGCGCGGCTCGCTGGTCATGAGATGACTCGCGGCAGGTTCGCGACGTTCTTCCGCGTGGGTCTGGTGGGCGTGCTGGTGTCCGTCGCGGCTCCCCTGATCGGCGTGGTCGCAGTTCCGTTCGCCCTGATCGGTCTGCTGGCACACGAGCATGCCTACGTCCAGGCCGGCCAATCCGTCCCGCTGGCTTGAGAGGAAATCGAATGCCATTGAAGAAGACCGGTCGGGTGTCCCTGACCGAGCGGGCGCGTCGCGTCTCCGCTGCCCGGAAGGACGTCGAAGCACGCGGTGAGACCTTCTACCAGGGCGCGAGTGGTGTGCACCTGGCCGCCTTCCCACCCAAGGAGCGGTGGGACGACTGGGTGGACCTGGACTCACGGGCGTGGCCCCGCCGGGAGGAGCACCACTACATGCTGGTGCCCACCACCTGCTTCAACTGCGAATCGGCGTGCGGCCTGCTTGCCTACGTCGACCGCGACGACCTGCACGTACGCAAGTTCGAGGGCAACCCCGAGCACCCCGGCAGTCGAGGCCGCAACTGTGCCAAGGGGCCAGCGACGATCAATCAGGTCACCGACCCCGACCGCATCCTCTACCCGCTGCGTCGAGTGGGGGAGCGCGGTGAGGGACAGTGGGAGCGGGTGTCGTGGGACGAGGTGCTCGACACGCTCGGTGAGCGGCTCCGCAAGGCGATCGTCGAGCAGCGGCAGAACGAGATCATGGTGCACATCGGACGTCCCGGCGAGGATGGCTTCACCGAGCGCGTCCTCGCCAGCTGGGGTGTGGACGGCCACAACTCCCACACCAACGTCTGCTCGAGCGGCGGGCGGGCCGGCTACCAGTTCTGGATGGGGGCCGACCGGCCGAGCCCGGACCACGCCAACGCCAAGGTGATCTACCTGATCAGTTCACACCTGGAGACAGGGCACTACTTCAATCCGCACGCCCAGCGCATTACCGAGGCTCGCGCCAACGGCGCCAAGGTGATCGTGCTCGACACCAGGCTCTCCAACACCGCCACCCACGCCGATCACTGGCTCTCGCCCCAGCCGGGCAGCGAGTCAGCCATCAACCTCGCGGTCGCCCAACACCTGATTGCGACCGGCCGGTACGATCGTGAGTTCGTGCGGAAGTGGTGGAACTGGCAGGAGTACCTGGAGGAGTGTCGGCCCGACCTCCCCGCCACATTCGAGTCGTTCGAGGCCGAGCTGGCCACGTTGTACGCGGACTTCACCTTCGAGTACGCCGCCCAGGAGTCCGGCATCGACTCGGCCACGATCGCCGAGGTCGCGGAGACGGTCGCGCAGGCCGGCACGCGCTTCTCCTCGCACATCTGGCGTTCGGCTGCGGCTGCCAACCTCGGCGGCTGGCAGATCACCCGGACGCTGGTGCTGATCTCGGCCCTGCTCGGAGCGATTGGCACCGAGGGCGGCCTGTTCGCGAACTCGTGGAACAAGTTCGTCCCGAAGCCCATCTACACACCTCCGCACCCCGGGGTGTGGCAGCAGCTCACCTGGCCGCTGGAGTTCCCGTTGGCGCAGAACGAGATGTCGTTCCTGCTACCGCACTTCCTCAAGGAGGGCCGAGGCACCCTCGACACCTACTTCATCCGGGTCTACAACCCGGTGTGGACCAACCCCGACGGCATGTCGTGGATGGAGGTGCTCACGGACGAGGAGAAGATCGGCTGCTTCGTCTCACTCACCCCCACCTGGAACGAGTCGGCCTACCTCGCCGACTTCGTGCTGCCCATGGGGCACAGCTCGGAGCGGCACGACACGCACTCCTACGAGCAGTACGACGGCCAGTGGGTGGGCTTCAGGCAGCCGGTGCTGCGAGCCGCGAGGGAGCGCCTGGGAGAGACGATCACTGACAGCCGAGAGGTCAACCCGGGCGAGGTATGGGAGGAGAACGAGTTCTGGATCGAGCTGTCGTGGCGGATCGACCCTGATGGCAGCCTCGGCATCCGGCAGTACCACGAGTCGCGGGCCGAGCCAGGCACGAAGCTGTCGGTGGACGAGTACTACGGCTGGATGTTCGAGAACTCGGTGCCCGGTTTGCCGGAGAAGGCGGCCGCCGAGGACCTGACCCCCTTGCAGTTCATGCGCCGGTACGGCGCTTTCGAGATCACCAAGGGTCAGGGAGCGGTCTACAACGCCGAGGTGGGCGACGAGCAGCTGGCCGACCTGCACGTCACGCCCCAGGGCCGGGTCTTCACGGCCACCGAGAAGCCACCTGTCGTGAACATGGCTCCGGTCGGCGCTCCCGGACCCGACGACGAGGGTCATCGGCCGGTGGGCGTCATGGTCGACGGCGTTGTACGAACCGGCTTCCCCACGCCCTCGGGAAAGCTGGAGTTCTACTCCTCGACACTGGCTGGTTGGGGCTGGCCGGAGCAGGCCATCCCGGGCTACCTGAAGAGTCACGTGCACCCCGATGAGCTCGCGGAGGACCAGATGGTGCTGCTTTCCACCTTCCGGCTGCCCACCCAGATCCATACGCGCTCGGCCAACTCGAAGTGGCTCGACGAGCTGGCACACACCAACCCCGTCTGGACCCACCCGCAGGATGCGGCACGGCTGGGTGTCGAGCACACCGGGGATCTGCTGCGAGTGCAGTCCGACATCGGCTACTTCGTGGCCAAGGCGTGGATCACCGAGGGCATCCGCCCCGGAGTGGTCGCCTGCTCCCATCACATGGGCCGCTGGCGTCCGGAGAACCAGGGCGGCGGTGCCGGCGGCATGATGGCTACCGTCGACCTGCAGCGGGAGGGGAGCGACTGGACGATGCGACGGATTCGCAATGTCGAGCCGCACGAGTCGAGTGATCCCGACACCCAACGGATTTGGTGGAGCGACACGGGTGTGCACCAGAACCTCATCTTTCCGGTGCATCCGGACCCGATCTCGGGAATGCACTGCTGGCACCAGGCAGTGCGTGTCGTACGGGCTCGAGCCGACGACCGCGCCGGCGACATCTGTGTGGACACCGACAAGGCGCGCGCCGTGTACGACGACTGGATGACCCGCACCAGACCGGCAGGCCACATCTCGCCGGACGGGACGCGTCGGCCCAGCTGGCTGATGCGGCCGCTGAAGCCGAGTGCCGACACGTTCGCGCTCGACACGTGAACGCCTCCACGATGGCGGAGCATCGCACGGCGAACCAGGAGGCGGAGGCCCGCGATCGCTACGAGCTGCTTCGGGCGCTCGGCTCAGTGGCACTAACACCGCCTCCGGGCAACGAATCGGTCTGGCAGGCTCTCGACCTGAGCCCCGCGACCGGCGCTGAGCACACTGAGGTCTTCGTGCTCGGCCTCCCACCGCACGCAGCCATCTACCTGGGCGACGAGGGCAAGCTGGGCGGCGAGGGCCTGGACCGGGTGGGCGGCTTCTGGCGGGCCCTGGGCCTGCGTTCGCCCGAGGACGCCGATCACCTCGGTGCGCTCTTGATGCTTTACGCCGAGCTCGGCCTGGCCGAACTGCTCGCCGACAACGACCGCTCGGTCGAGCAGTTGCGGATGTCACGACAGGTGCTGCTGCACGAGCACCTCTGGCCGTGGGTGCCGGCGTACCTGCACGCCGTCGCCGGCCTTCGGGTCCCCAGCCTGGCCGAGTGGGCCGCATTGACCCTGGCCGCGGTGGTTGAGGAACACGAGGGCGCCACCCCCGTGCCGCTGTTGCCGCTGGCGCTGCGGGAGGCACTGCGGCCGCTCGCCGCCAACGACTCGGTCGACGACCTGCTGGACACCCTGGTCGCACCAGTCCGTTGCGGTGTCCTGCTGAGCCAACGCGACTTGCAGGCCGGCGCTGCGGTCGTCGGTGTCGGGTTCCGGCGAGGTGAACGACGCTTTGCGCTGCGGGCCATGCTCGAGCAGGATGCGCCCGCCACCTTGGGCTGGCTGGCTGAACGTGCCCGCGCCTGGGTGGAGGTCCACCGAGGGCATGGCTCCGATCCGACGACTGAGTGGTGGCGCGCCAGAGCCGAGTCCACCGCGACCGTCCTGGTGGCGGCCCTGGAGGGGGAACGATGAGACGACAACGGGACCACGGCGGAATCGCCGACGCGGTCGGCAACGTGCTGGACCCCGAGCTCGACCGGCCCCTGTCCGAGCTCACGATGGTTCGCCGCGTCGAGGTCGACCGACGCGGGGACGTCGAGGTGGGGATCGCACTGACCACCGAGGCCTGTCCAATGCGGGACCGACTGACCCGTGACGTCACCTCCGCTGTCCGTGCGGTGGCCGGAGAAGTCGACGTCCGAGTCGACTTCGCAGTGATGAGTGAGCGGGAGCGCCGCGACACGGCGTCTCGTTTCATGGTCGAGGGTCACCAGATGAGCGCGACTGCAGCCGGTGCCATCTACGCGGTGGCCAGCGGCAAGGGCGGTGTGGGCAAGTCTACGGTCGCGGCCAACCTCGCGGTCTCACTCGCGGCGCAGGGCAAGTCGGTGGGACTGCTGGACGCTGACGTGTGGGGCTACTCCGTGCCGCAGCTCTTCGGTGTGCGGCAGAGCCCGGTCGCCCTCTACGAGACCATGCTGCCGGTACAGGCCTACGGCGTCCGACTGATGTCGCTGGGCTTCCTGGTGGAGGACGAGACGCCGATCGTGTGGCGGGGACCGATGTTGCACAAGGCTTTGAGGCAGTTTATCCACGAGGTGCACTGGGGGGGCCTCGACGTCCTGGTCCTCGATCTGCCACCCGGGACCGGCGACGTCACGTTGTCGGTCCTGGAGCTGCTGGAGGAAGCGTCGCTGCTGGTGGTCACCACGCCGCAGACAGCTGCCCGGACCGTCGCGACCCGGGTCGGGCTGATGGCCCGCGACGTCGGGATGCCGAACGCCGGGGTGATCGAGAACATGTCGGCGGCGGTCTGTGACTCGTGTGGTGCCGAGAGCACGCTCTTCGGCAGCGGGGGAGGCCAGCAGCTCGCCACCGAGCTGGACGTTCCGCTGCTGGGCCAGGTGCCGCTCGACCGGGCGCTGCGTGAGGGCGGCGACCGGGGCGTCCCCGTGGTGGTGTCCTCGCCCGGCTCGCCGTCGGCCCGGGCGCTCGACCAGGTGGCTGCCCGGCTGCGACCGGTGCGCCGTCCTCTGCTGGGTCGGTCGCTGCCGCTGACGCCGGTCTGACCCCCGGGTCGGGTTCGCGCCCAGGTGAGGCGACCGGGTCAGTTCGGGTGCCGCTTGCGTTGGTGGGCGCGACGCGACAGAGCGACGAAGGTGCGGGCCGAGCCGAGCAGCGGACGGCCCGTGGGCCAGACAGCCTGCAGCGTACGCCGCAGGTCGAGACCCTCGACCTGCACCGCGACCAGGTACCCCTGCTTGACATCGGCGGCGACCGCGAGCGAGCTGATCACCGCTGGAGCCAGGCCGTTCTGGGCGGCTGACTTGATGGCGGTGGTGGAGGTCAGCTCCATCATCGGTGGGGCGAGCTCAACCCTGCCGAGGGTCTGCTGCATCGCCCGGTCCAGGGTCCACCGGGTGCCGGACCCCGGTTCTCGTTGGATCAGTGGAGTCTCCGCGAGCTCACGTGCGCAGACCCGGGCGCCGGGCCGTGCCCACGGGTGGTTGCGGGCAACGACGACCAGCAGCTCGTCGCACGCGATCGCCGCGGAAAGCAGGCCGCTGGTCCGAGATAGCCCCTCGACGTACCCGATGTCAGCCAGGCCGTTGGTCACCAGGCGCGCGACCTCGGTGGAGTTCGCCAATTTCAGCGCGATGGCCAGCCCGGGAACCTCCTCGTGCGCGGTCGTCAGCCACGAAGGCATCAGGTACTCCGCCACGGTCATGCTCGCGGCGATCCGGAGCCGAGCCTGGGTTTGACCTCGCAGCGCCTCCACCCCTCGCTCGAGCGAGGCCGCGGACTCCACGACGTCACGAGCCCACTCCACGACAAGGCTGCCGGCACCAGTCAGGGTGGTTCCCTGCGTCGTGCGCTCGATCAGCGCGATGCCGAGCAACCGTTCCATGCGGCGGATGCGCGAGCTCACTGCGGGCTGGGTCACGCCGTGCTCCTCGGCCGCGCGTCCCATGCTGCCGTGCTTCGCGACGCTGAGCAGCATGTCCATCGCTGCCAGGTCCGGCACGTGCGGGGAGAGTGGCATGCTGCGATTCTAGGTCCTCACGATGGGGAGGGACGGACCCCACCTACCGTGCCGAGCGAAAGTATTCTGGAACGGTCTGTTCGCCGCGGTGTTTCCCGCTCACGTCAGGCTGTGGTCACTGGGCAGCCAGCCGCTCGCCACTAGACCCAATACCGGTGACTTTGAAGGTGCTGACTCGTTGGGTGGGTTGTGCCAAGGCCCGCCTTCGACAAGCTGATCGCGAAGTTCGGCACCGTGCTGGTGATCGTCGACCAGCCTGCCTCGATCGGCGCGCTCCCGCTGGCCGTGGCCCGCGATGCGGGCTGCCAGGTCGCCTACCTGCCCGGCCTGGCGATGCGCCGGATCGCCGACCTGTATCCGGGCGAGGCGAAGACCGACGCGAAGGACGCCGCCGTGATCGCGGACGCCGCCCGCACCATGCCGCACACCCTGCGCTCGCTGGAACTCACCGATGAGATCACCGCCGAACTCGCCGTGCTG
The DNA here is from genome assembly GCA_003519485.1 of Streptomyces sp. Taxonomy (GTDB): domain Bacteria; phylum Actinomycetota; class Actinomycetes; order Streptomycetales; family Streptomycetaceae; genus Streptomyces. The sequence goes on from DOWQ01000694.1 coordinate 12,643, forward strand.
GTGGGTTTCGACCAGGACCTCGCGGCCGAGGCCACCCGCACCTCCAACCGGATACGCGGGATGCTCACCCAGTTCCACCCCAGCCTGGAACGCGTCCTGGGACCCCGCCTCGACCACCAGGCCGTCACCTGGCTTCTGGAACGCCACGGCTCCCCGGCCGCCCTGCGAAAAGCCGGACGCCGCAGACTCGTTGAGCTCATCCGGGCCAAGGCCCCACGGATGGCTGCCCGGCTGATCGACGAGGTCTTCGACGCGCTCGACGAGCAGACCGTGACCGTCCCGGGCACAGGCACCCTGGACGTCGTCGTGCACTCGCTGGCCCGCTCGCTCGCGGCGGTCCACGAACAACGCCGGGCCCTGGAAGCCCAGATCAACACCCTGCTGGAGGCACACCCTCTTTCCCCGGTCCTGACCTCGATGCCCGGAGTCGGCGTCAGGACCGCCGCCGTCCTGCTCACCACCGTCGGCGACGGCACCAACTTCCCCACCGCCGCCCACCTCGCCTCCTACGCCGGCCTCGCCCCCACCACCAAGCAATCCGGGACCTCGATCCACGGCGATCACGCACCCCGAGGCGGAAACCGGCAGCTCAAGCGCGCCATGTTCCTCTCCGCCTTCGCCTGCATGAACGCCGACCCCGCCTCCCGCGCCTACTACGACAGACAACGCGCCCGCGGAAAGACCCACACCCAAGCCCTCCTCCGCCTCGCCCGCCAGCGCATCAGCGTCCTGTTCGCGATGCTCCGCGACGGCACCTTCTACGACTCCCGCACCCCCGCCACCACCCTCACGGCATGAACGGGACAAACCCCATCACAACCGGCAGCGCGGACTTGGCGAAAGACATAGAGGCACCCCCCCCGCAGCTCGACGGTCCACCCGTCCGAGCACCAGCCCGCCGGAGCGCGTCACCGGCACGTGGGGGCGGAAGAGTCCTCCCAGGTCCGGCGAGGCGTAGGACGGACGGTTCGCGGGCTGGGCGGACACGAGCTCGTCGAGACTGGTCACTCCGGTCAGCACCAAAGGGAGTCGGTCCCAGCAGCGGCCGCGGCGGCGCGCTGTGTTGGCGCGGCCGCTGCTGGGGCTACGTCCGGTTGCGAGGTGGCGTGCAGCGGAGTCGGGCGTCTCAGGCTCACGAGGGTGTTCGATCTAACGGAAGGCGCAGCCGCTGCCCAGCCCGGCCCGCCGAAACACCCAGGCGGCGGGGCAGACGCCGGTGACGCTCGACTGGAGGAGGTTGAGCCCGACGAAGGCGGTCAGCAGCAGCCACCAGCTCGACACGAGGACCACGAGGAGGACGCTGCCAAGAATGATGGTGCCGGCCATGGCCAGTACGGCGCGATCGATGTTCATGCGCTGACCTCGCTCAGGACCGGCCGAAGAGCTTGCTGAAGAAGCCTCCGCCGTTGCCCGAGCCGCTGGCGGCGGCCTTCTCGGCAGGTGTGTGCTTGCCGTTGCACCACTGTCCGGCGGGGACGCCGGCCTTGACGGTGGCGATGTGCTGGCCGCAGCCGGCCCAGGTGGTCTTGCCGCAGATCTTGCATCGGACTGCTCGGCACATGGGGTCTCCTTCAGGTGGATGTGGGGTGGTGTGGTTGCGAATGGGGGTGGAGCGGTTCAGCTGTGGGAGAAGCGGATGTCGGGCAGGACGCGGGTCAGCCAGCGCGGGGCCCACCATGCTGCCCGGCCGGTGAGGCGCAGGAGGACGGGGAGCAGGACCAGGCGGACCACTCTTTCCGGTCAGTGTGCAGTTGCGTGGACAAGCCTTGAGGCGGAGCTAGAGCAGCGTCTGGTCAGACGAGCGCGGGTAGCACACGGGCCCGTTCAGCGAAGTGCGGCCACGACGACCAGCGACGTGATGGTCGCGTGGGTCGCGGTCCAACCGAGGCGTAGGTCAGCATCGGGATCGCCAGGATCGAGCCCCCGCCGCCGAGTGCGCCCAGACTGGGCCCGATCAGCGCACCGGCGGCGACCGCGAGTATCAGGCGTCGGGGCCAATCAGGTGCAGTCCGACCTTCTCGGCGTTCTCGAACGAGTCGTCGATGGCCACAGGTGTCCGGCCGGAGCCATCAATCAGGGAGGCGGCGATCGAGGCGCGGTAGCCGGAGGCGCAGTGCACCCAGACCTCGCCGGAAGGTACCTCGGCGACCCGCTCCGGCAGTTCGTGGATGGGGATGTTGTGGGCACCCTTGATGCGAGTGGCGTCGTACTCATCGGCGCGGCGGACGTCGAGGATCACAACCTCGCGGTGGTGACGCACCTGCTCGAGGTCGGCGAATGAGGCTGTCGGGAAAGTCGAGAGCTCACCCTTGGCCCAGTTCTGTGGTCCTCCAGTTGCGTGGGCTGCGGGGCGGTCGATGCCGATGCGAACCAGCTCCCGCTGGGCTTCGGCGATGTCGTCAGGGGTCTCGCCGAGCAGGGTCACCGGGGTGCCCCAGGTGATCAGCCAACCGAGGTAGGTGGCGAAGCCGCCGTCGATCCCGAAGTTGAGGGTGCCCGGTGCGTGTCCGGCCGCGAAGGCGGTCCGGTTGCGCAGGTCGACCACCCACTCACCGGCCTCTATGCGCCGGCGGAGCTCGTCGGCATCGGCAGTCGACGGAGTCGACAGGTCAGGCTCGGACGGTCCCTCGGCGTTCGTGGGCATCATGTGCGCGTAGTACGCGGGCCACGCCCCCAGGCCTGCGAGCAGTTCCTGGACGTAGGTCTCCTCGTCCTGGGTCAGGACCGGGTTGGACTCCTTCTCCTGACCCATGGTCGATTCGGTCGCTTCGGACTGCGTTGCGGCACAGAACGATCCGAAGCCGTGGGTGGGGAAGACGTCCGCGTCGCCGGGGAGCAGTTCGGCCAGCCTGTGAGCCGAGGCATGCTGATGGCGGGCCAGGGCGTCTGCGTGCTCCTCACCGAGCAGGTCGGGCCGACCGGTGGCACCGAACAGCAGGGAGCCGCCGGAGAACACGCCCACCGATGCCTCCGTGCCGGTGGCGGCATCATCGGGGGAGGCCTCGCTGAGGGCGTAGGATAGGTGCGTGAAGGTGTGGCCCGGGGTGGAGATCGCGGTCACCCGCATCCGTGGTCCCACCTCGACGATCTCGCCGTCGCCGATCGCGGTTCGCTCGAAGGAGACCTCGTCGTCGGCGTTGACGTGGTAGGCCGCACCGGTGCGCTGCGAGAGGGCCAGCCCGCCGGTGACGTAGTCATTGTGGATATGGGTCTCGAAGACGTCGGTCAACCGGACGGCGTGCTCCTCCAGGATCGTCAGCACCCGGTCGATGTCACGCTGCGGGTCGACGACGAAGGCGACCTCGCCGTCGTGGACCACATAGCTGCGGTCACCCAAGGTCGGGGTCTCGATGGGAACGATGGTCAGGTCGGTCGTGGTCATGCAAGTCCTCCTTCAAGGGGCGGCCCGAGCGGGCCCAGGCGCCGGTGCCACCGGCCACGGAGGCGGCATCGAAGCCGGCGCTGCGCAGCAGGTCGGTCATCGCACCACTCCGGTTCCCCGACGCGCAGATGACAAAGACGCGCGCGGTCTTGTCGATCTCGCGCAAGCGGTTCGCCAGCTCGCCCATCGGGATCAGCACTGCCCCGGGGACGTGACCGGCGACGTACTCGCCGGGCTCGCGCACATCCACGAGGGTTCCGCCCTCACGTACGGCGGCGAGCTCCTCGACGTCGATCTCGAAAGTAGGGGTGTCCACGCGTGGCGTCCTTTCGCGTGGGCGAACCGGCTCCTTGGAAATACCGGCTGGGGCATGTACATTGACAACCATAACACCCCCGGGGGTATCGTCAAGTTCGCGAAAAAGAGGAGACGCGTCATGGCGACCATCGAGCTGGGTGCGGAGAACTTCGAACGCACCCTCACCGGGAACGACACCGTTCTCGTCGACTTCTGGGCGTCCTGGTGCGGCCCCTGCCGACAATTCGCGCCCGTCTACGAGCAGGCGTCGCTGGACCACCCGGACCTGGTCTTCGGGAAGGTCGACACCGAGACCGAGCAGTCCCTCGCTGCCGCCGCCCAGATCACATCGATCCCCACTTTGATGGCTTTCAAGGACGGTTCGCTGGTTTTCGCCCAGCCGGGCGCCCTTCCGGCGGCCGCCCTGGAGCAGGTGTTCGAGAGCTCGACATCCAGCAGATCCGCACCGACAACGACCATCCGAGGAGCGCCTGATGAGCACCTACACCATCACCACGACCCTGAACCAGCCCTACGATGCCGCCGTCGAAGCGGTCCGGGCCGCGCTCGGTGACCACGGGTTCGGGGTGCTCACCGAGATCGACCTCAAGGCGACGCTGAAGGACAAGCTCAACGTCGACATCGACCCCCAAGTCATCCTCGGTGCCTGCCGCCCGCCGTTGGCCTACGAGGCGATCCGGGCCGATCCGTCGATCGCGGCCGTGCTGCCCTGCAACGTCGTCGTTCGGTCCGTGGGCGGGGACACGACGATCGTGGAGGCATTCGACCCGGACGCGATGATGGGGCTCGCCGACAACGAGACCCTGCAAACGATCGCAGCCGACGCCAAGCAGCGTCTGAACGCGGCATTCGCCGCCCTCAACGAGGAGAACTGATGGAGCTCGTCCCCGCGGAGATAACCCCGGCCATCAACCGCATCAAACGCGCCCAGGGCCAGCTGGCCGGGGTGCTCCGGATGCTGGAGGACGGCCGCGAGTGCGAGGACGTCGTCACCCAGCTCGCGGCCGTCTCCAAGGCGCTGGACCGGGCCGGGTTCGCGATCGTCGCCACTGGGCTCCAGCACTGCCTGACCAACGGTGACGAGATCGACAGCGTCGACGTCAAGAAGATGGAGAAGCTCTTCCTCTCGCTGGCATGAGCCGGTGCTTGCCTGCGGACCTCGATGGGTCTCGCCCGCCGACGACCGGGGCGCGGGGCGCAGATCAGTCCGTGATCACGTTTCCGAGTCGACCGTGATCGACGAGGTCCTCGGCGAGAAACTCGCGAAGCAGGTCCACGGCCTGGATGACTTTGGTGCCACGCAAGGCGTAGATCACGCTGGTGCCCTCTCGTCGCGTGGTGACCACGCCTCGGTCGCGCAGGATCGCCAGATGCTGGCTGGCGTTGGACTGGGTGAGATCGAGCGCCTCGCAGAGGTCGCCGACGCTGAGCTCGCGCTCGCGCAGCTCGTTGATGATGAGCAGTCGCTTGGGATCGGCGATCGCCTTGCACACACGGGCGTGCAACTCGTGCAGCTCCGCTGCCACCTGCTTGTCCACGTGCCCTCTCCTTTGCCCCCGTGGGGCTCTCTCGGCCGATTCTAGGGCTCAGCCGCCCGCCCCGAGAACCACGGCAATGGCCGCGAGCGCGAGCAGCACCACCCCGAAGGAGACGGCACGTACCATGGCGCGCCCCATCGGGGCGGGCCGGGACTCGACGTCGCGGTGCGAGCGGACGTTGCGGGCCTCGACGACCAGGAGCAGGACCAGGGCGCCCAGCAGGCCTGCTCCTCCCAGCACCGAGGGGCCGACTCGCCCGCGCGCGTGGTGGAGTAGGAGCGCGGACACGGCGCCGATGCCCAGTGCCGTCCGCTGCCAGGCCATTGTCGTGCGTTCCGCCGGGAGACCGCTGTGGGTCCCGTCAGCCTCTGTGTCAGCCACCGGCTAGGCCCGGGGCTAGGTCGACGATGGTGAGAACCAGGGCCGTGAGGGCTGTCAGCGTGAGGACGGCCGCGACCAGCCGAGGAATGGGGGAGTGGGGCAGCCGCTGACCGAGCCGCATGGCCCGCTCGCTGCGCTCCCACTGGCTGTAGGACACGCCAGCGAGCACCCCCCCCAGGCTAATCAGCAGCAGGCCGAGGGCATGGCGGACCAGGTCGAGTCCAGGGACGAGCTGCACCACCGCGACGCCGGCCGCCATCATCGCGAGCGCAGTGCGCACCCAAGCCAGGAACGTGCGCTCGTTGGCCAGCGTGAAACGGTAGTCCGGCGCCTCCCCTACCTCGTGCAGCGGGGCGCGCCCGGGCCGGCCCCCAAATCTGCGCAGCGAGTGCACCGGGGGTCAGGCCCTCGACGTCGACGCGGCACACTGGTTGCGACCGACGTCGAGGACGTCGACCTCGTCCTCGGGCGGGGCCACCTTCCCGGCGTTGACGAGCCGGATGGTGTCGTAGGAGGCGGGGGCCGCCGGCAGCGAGGTGACAATCTTATCGACGAACTTCTCCACTGCCCCCTCGTTGAGCAGGGTGGCGGTGAACACGTCAGCGAGGGTGGTGACCACGAGTCCGTCGTGGTTGATCTCCTCCGAGCTCGACCAGTGTGCTGGTGCCACGATCGTCTCCGGGGCCAGGGATTGGAGCCGGTCGTGAACGCTGTGGAAGAGGTCCCGTGCGAGCTCCTCGGCCGAGCCGGTCAGGTCGGGTCGGCCCAAGCCGCGCACGAAGATGGTGTCCCCGACCAACAGCACCAGGTCGCTGACCAGGAGCGCGGTGGTCCCCGGCGTGTGCCCGGGCAGGTGCATGCTCATCACCTTGACCTCGGCCGTGCCGAGGTCAAGGACCTCCCCATGCCTCAGGGGCCGGTTCGGGAACGGGACGACACCCCCGCAGTCCTCGGGGGGCAGGTGATACTCGACGCCCAGCTCCGCAGCCAGCACCGGGCCGCCGCTGATGTGGTCGGCGTGGACATGGGTATCGACGACGTGGGCGACCTCCATGCCGTGTTCGGAGGCCAGGTCCAGATAAGGCTGCGGCTGTCGGGTCGGGTCGACGATGATGCAACGCTCACCCGGCACCCCGACGACGTAGGACAGGCACGCCTTGGCCGGTCGCTGGAACTGCCAGACCCGCACCGTTCCGGGCAGGTCCTTGATCTCGCAGGGCACCAGCAGGCGGTTCCAGGCATCGGTCCCTCCAGCAAGTGACCGGGTGCGGAGCCCGAGCGCCTCGAACTCCTCGGCCACCCGCTGGGAACCGTTGCCATGGCCGCAGACCACCACCGCGTCTTCGCGCGTGCGCTCGGCCTCCTCGGTCAGCTCCTCCATCACGCGGTAGACCGGAACGTTGCGGGTCGGCACAAGCCGCGAGCCCTCGACCTGACTGGCCTCGAACTCGTCGGAGTTGCGGACATCGAGGATCTCGCTGATCTGTCCCTCGGCGATCGCCCGGAACAGCTCGAGGGGGGTGATGGTCTCGGCCACGGTCTCTCCTAGAAGTCCGGCGCAAGGGACTGTTTCTATACGCAAGTTCGAATGTAGTGTCCGGTTTCACAGTTGGCAACGCCTGCTACGCAAGGAAAGGGCTCTCATGTCAGACACCGAGACCGCGGCCGACGATATCGACACCGTCGTCCCCGAGAGCATGACGATCGTCGCCTGGGGTGGTGATCTCGACAGGATGTGGCCGACGCTGATCCTGGGCTCGACCGGGGCCGCCTACGGCATGCAGACCACCATCTTCTTCACCTTCTGGGGCCTCTTTCCCCTGATCCGCGACGACGTCCGGGTTACCGGTACCAACGCCATGACCAAGGCGCTGGCCGGCATGAATCGACCCGGCATCAGCCACATGAAGCTCTCCAAGCTCAACATGGCCGGCGCCGGAGCCTGGATGATGAACAAACTGGCCACCGACAACAAGGTCGCCAGCCCCAAGGAGCTCATCGAGATGTGCCTGGAGCTCGACGTGAACCTCTGGCCCTGCGAGATGACCATGGAGCTGCTCGGTCTGCGTCGCGACCAGCTGATCGAGGGAGTCGGAGAGCCCGTGGGTGCCGCCACGGCCCTCTCGGCGATGAGCAAGTCCCAGATCAACCTCTTCATCTAGAACGCGCGGATCCCTTCGACGTCTCAGGAGTAACCAATGGACCACCAGGTGCACCTCACCATCGATGCCAAGGGCCAGAAGTGTCCAATGCCGGTGCTGATGACCTCGCGCGGCATCAAGAAGATCGAGTCCGGCCAGGTGATGCTCGTGGAGGCCACCGACGGCGGCTCACGTAGCGACATCCCGTCCTGGGCCAAGGACACCGGGAACGAACTGCTGGAGGCCACCAGCGACGACGGCGTCTTCCGCTACCTCATCCGGAAGAAGTAAGCACATGTAGTGCGGGTTCGGGGCGACCAACGCACCTGCATCGGCCGCCCCGGACCGGGACGTCCCGGGCGACTCGACCTCACAGGTGCGCGCTGATGCTGCGGGACGTCCTGGAGGACTTCGAGGCTGCGGGACGGGAGTTCCAGATCGGCGGTGCCCGGACGCACGCGGCAAGGCCGCTGACCCGGGTGCTCGGGCATTCCGATCGCCACCGACAATGCGAAGGGCGACTCCCCGTGACCGAATAGCAGCTCAGGGACTTCGTGCCCTCTGATTTTGAGGAGCTCGTTCGACTGGACGACGCGTCGTCACCGCGCACCAGACCCCGGTGTTTGCCCTCTCCGACGTCGTGTCCGCTCGCAACCCGGCTGTCGTGGCGGTCGCCTCCGGCCAGATCGTCGGAGCGGCCGTCGGCCGCGTGGAGGGCGACCAAGCATGGCTGCTGCGACTGGCCCTAGACCTGGCGTGGCGACGCCGTGGCCTCGGCAGCACGCTGATCTCCGAGCTTGAGCACTGGCTGGTCAAGGCCAGCGTACCACGTATCCGGGCGCTGCTGCCGGCCGACGAAACCGGCACCCAAGCGTTCGCGAACAGCGGGTTCACAGCCCGTCCTGCGATGAATCGTTCCGGGTTTGACCGAGACTCGATCTCTTGGAAGGATCGGGATCGTTATGTCGAAGCCATACCCGAAGGAAGTCCGTGAACGGGCCGTGCGCCTGGTTCTCGAGACCCGCGATGAGTACAAGACCGAGTACCAGGCTCTGCGTGCGATCGGCGCCAAGCTCGACGTCGGTGTCGAGAGCCTGCGTCAGTGGGTGCGCCAGGCCGAGGTCGACGCGGGCGCCAAGCCCGGCGTCACGAGCGAGGAATCGGCTCAACTCAAGGCGCTGAAGCGGGAGAACGCCGAGCTCAAGCGCGCGAACGACATCCTGAAAGCCGCGGCGTCTTTCTTCGCGGCCGAGCTCGACCGGCCACACACACGCTCGTAGCGTTCATCGACGAGCACCGGGACCGCTTCGGCGGAGTCGAGCCGATCTGCAGGACGCTCACCGAGCATGACTGCAGCATCCACCCCTCTACCTACTACGCGCACAAGAAGAGCGTCCCCTCCGCTCGCGCAGTGCGGGACGCCGAGCTCACCGAGCTCATCAAGGCCGTCCACGCCGACAACTACAGCGTGTACGGGGCCCGCAAGGTCTGGAGTGAGATCCTGCGCCAGGGCCACCAGGTCGCCCGCTGCACCGTCGAGCGCCTGATGAAGGCCGAGGGCCTGTCCGGTGCGGTACGCGGTAAGAAGGTCATCACCACGATCTCCGACAAAAGCGTGGAGCGGGCCCCTGACCTGCTCAAGCGCGCGTTCGTCGCCTGCGCACCGAACAGGATCTGGGTCGCGGACTTCACGTACGTGCACACCTTCTCCGGGATGGTCTACGTCGCTTTCGTCGTGGACACCTTCTCCCGCCGGATCATCGGCTGGTCGGCCGCGACCAACAAACGCACCGGCCTGATCATGGACGCCCTGGAGATGGGCCTGTGGCAACGCGACCGCGCCGGCACCCCCATCAAGCGGGGCGAGCTGATCCATCACTCGGATGCGGGCTCGCCCAGTACACCAGCTTCCGCCTGTCCGCCCACCTCGCCGCGGAGGACATCGCTGCAAGCATCGGCACCGTCGCGGACGCGTTGGACAACGCTCTGATGGAATCGACGATCGGGCTGTATAAAACGGAGTTGATAAAACGTCAGCAACCCTGGCGCAGCCTCACCGCCGTCGAGATCGCCACCGCCGAGTACGTCGACTGGTACAACCAGGCCCGGCTGCACGGTGAGCTCGATCACGTATCGCCCGCCGAGTACGAAGCCACTTACTACCACCAGAACCAGCCAAAACCGCTGGTCACAACCACAACATAGAGTCTCTACCGAACCCGGAACGATTCACCCGCTGCCGTACCGCCAACACCCGGCCCGACGGGCCTGCGTACCGGCCGCACTCTACTGCGCGACACCGACACGTCTCCGGTCGCCTGCCGACCGGGCTCGGCCCGCCCCCCGCCCCCCAGGGCGCGGCCGCATCGCTGACAGGGCGCGCCCGTGAAACGTCCCCCGGTTCCCTCGCGCTCGTCTCTTCGTGCGTCATCCTTGGACGAGGTGATCACAGGAGAGGAGCGGGAGTGGACCGCAGGCTGCCGCAGGGGACCGACACCGCTCACGTGCCCGATCCCAATCGCTGGAAGGCGCTGGGCGTCTGCCTGCTCGCGGGGTTCATCACGCTGCTCGACATCTCGATCGTCAACGTCGCGCTGCCCTCCATCCGGGAGGGGCTGGACGCCTCCGAGAGCGACATCCAGTGGGTGCTGTCCGGATACGCGCTGTCCTTCGGGTTGCTGCTCGTGCCCGCCGGGCGGATCGGGGACGCCCGCGGCCGGCGCCGGCTGTTCATGATCGGGCTCGGGCTGTTCGCCGTCGCGAGCGGCATGTGCGGCGCCGCGCAGTCGTCCCAGTGGCTCGTCATCGCCCGGTTCTTCCAGGGACTGGCGGGCGGCGTGCTCACCCCGCAGGTCTCCGCGCTCATCCAGCAGATGTTCCGCGGCCCCGAACGCGGCAGGGCCTTCGGCTACTTCGGGACGGTCATCGGGCTCTCCACGGCAGTCGGCCCCGTCCTCGGCGGCCTCATCATCCAGATCTTCGGCGCGGAACACGGCTGGCGGTGGATCTTCTACGTCAATCTCCCCGTCTGCGCCGTCGCCCTCGTCCTCGCCCGGTTCCTGCTCCCCGGCCCCGAGGGGCACACCAAGCCCTGCGCGCGCGACCTCGACCCCGTCGGCGTCGTGCTGCTCGGCGCCGGAGTCGGCCTGCTGCTGCTTCCGCTGGTCGAGGCGCGGCAGTGGCCGGGCGCCGGCAAGTGGCTGCTCATCCCCGTGGCGGCGGCCCTGCTCGCCCTGTTCGTACGGTGGGAGGCGCACCACTCCCGCCACGCGCAGCCGCTGGTCGACATGCGGCTGTTCCGCGAGCGGTCCTACGCGCTCGGGTCGCTCCTCATGCTCTTCTACTTCGCCGGGTTCACGTCCATCTTCTTCGTCTTCACCCTCTACCTCCAGTCCGGCCTCGGATACAGCGCCCTGCAGGCCGGGCTCGCCATCACCCCGTTCGCCCTCGGCTCCGCCGTCGCCGCCGCCTTCAGCGGGCGCTTCGTGCACCGGTACGGCCGGGCGCTGGTCGTCGCCGGGCTCGTGACCGTCGCGCTCGCCCTCGGCGGTGTCGTCCTCGCGGTGTACGAGGTCCCCGGGCACCACG
>DOWQ01000696.1 GCA_003519485.1 Streptomyces sp.
CGGCTCCCCGCAGCGCCGCCCGGCGAAGCCGCGGTCGGCCACCGGAACCGCCGCTCCCGCCCGCGCCGCGACTCGAGCCACCGCCGCACCCAAAGCCACCACCGCCACCGCCGACGATCCCCGGTTCGCCAACGGGCCCCTCGCCGTCCTGGAGGGTGACGGCACCGCCTACTGCACCGGCGGCCTCGTCCTCGACTGCCCGGCGAAGACGCTCCCCGCCCTGGTCGCCTGGGCGCTGACCGAGAGCAGGTTGGGCGCGCCCCGGCTGCACCGCTCCGGCCGGGACTCCGACCCGCTGCTCGTGCTCACCGAATCCGCCGCCCTGCGCCTCGGCCTCCCCGCGCGGCTGGAGGACCGCCGGGGCCTGCGGCTGCCGGAGGACCATCCGGCCGTCAAGCAACTCACCCGCGCCCAGTGGCGGCTGACCCGCCGCGGGTTCGGGCCCTGGCCACGCATCTACCGCCCCGCCCGGGGCGGGCAGCGGCAGTGCGTCCAGCTCGCGGTGCTGCCGTGGGACGCGCTGGACGCCCGTGCCTGGGGGAGCGCCGCGACGCTGCCGCCCGCGCAACTGGCCGTGGTGCTGAGCGACTACGCGCGCCGGGTCATCACCCCGCGCGGCTCCACCGCTGTGTCCGGCCTGGAGCTGATGACCGCGCTCCGGCCGCCGACCCGTGCCGTACGGGACGAGACGTCCGGCGTCTGGACCTCCGGTCCCGTGCCCGGCTCGCTGACCGCCGCGGTCGACCCGGCGCCGCCGGAGGCCCCCGACGAGCACCCCGTCGCGGTCGGCCGCCCCGTCGGCGAGGTCCTGGACGAGGAGGCGTGCGAGTGGATCCGGGACCCGGAGCTGCTCACCGACGAGGAGTGCGCCAAGCCGTACGCCGTCGGCCTGGATGTGAACATGGCGTTCGCCGCGGCCGCCAACCGGCTCACCGTCGGCACCGGCCCCGCCGTCCACGTCCGGCAGCCCGCCTTCGATCCGAAGATGCCCGGCTGCTGGCGCGTCGACCTCTCCGGCGCCGACCTGGACCCCCGGCTCCCCAGCCCCTTCACCCCGCACGGCACCCGGCCGGCCGGCCCCGCCTGGTACGCCACCCCCACCATCGCGTACGCCGCCGAACTCGGTCACCCCGTCCAGCCGCTGGAAGCCTGGATCCGCCCGGAGCACGGTGCCTACCTCGACCCCTGGTACGCCCGGCTCCGCGACGCCTATCTGGCCACCATGGAGCGGCTCGGGGTGGTCCCCGGCATGGAGGCGGCCGCGTACCTCGCCGCGATGGAGGACCACAAGACCGCCGACGCCGGCCAGGCCGCGGTGCTCTCCGCGGTCAAGGCCACCGTCAAGGGCGGTATCGGCAAGCTCCGCGAACGCCCGCAGGGCGCCCGCTACACGTCGGGAGAGCGGTGGCCCGCGCTGGAGCGCCCGACCTGGCGCCCCGACATCCGCGCCGCGGTCATCGCCACCGCGCGGGTCAACATGCACCGTAAGATGACCGGACTCGCGTACGGTGCCGGGCTGTTCCCGATCGCGGTGCTCTCCGACTGCGCGGTCTACGCGTCCGACGGACCCTCCCCGCTGGACGTCCTGCCGCGCACCCCGGAGGGCAAGCCGCTGCCCGGCGGGTTCCGCCTCGGGGTGTCGCCCGGGATGGTCAAGCACGAAGGCACCCAGCCCTTCCTGTGGGCGGCCGAACTGCTGGACGCCGGCCACAACCCGGCCCGGCACATCAAGGGCGGCGACGCCGTCCTCGACGAAGGGGAATGACCGTGGGGGAGATCGGCGACAGTCTCGAACGAGCCGACCGGCACACCTTCACCCGCCGGCCGCCGCAGTCCACCCAGGCCCGGGTCCGCTATCTCCTCACCCAGGTCAAGACCACCCGGGCCGCCGCCGGACTGCTCGGCGTCAGCCAGCGCTCCGTCGAGCGCTATCTCCAGGGCACCCGGCGGAACCCGCCCCGGGCCGTCGCCGACCGGCTCGAGGCCGAGGTGCGCCGCCGCTGGCAGCCCCGGGTGCGCCGGCGTGCCCAGCAGCAGGCCGCGACCGCCACCGGCATCACCGTCGAGACCCGGGCCCGGTTCGGGTTCACCGCCGCCCCCGGCTCCACCGACGACGGCCGGATCCGCCGCATCACCCAGCACCTGCCCGCCGCCTACGCACAGCGGCTGTTCGACGCACGCGAGGCCGGCCTGAGCGAGCAGCAGCTCAAGAGCATCGTCGCCGAGGGCCTCCAGGAGCGGTACTTCAAGGACGCAGGCCGCCGCGCGCCGGGCCTGCTGGTCGAGTTCACCGACATCGACTACGTCGAACTCGAGTACTGAAACCGCCGCGTACCCCGTACGGGCGGCACGAGCGCGACACCCCGCACGCGAGGCGGTCTTCGGTTCCCCCCGGACACGGCGCCGCTGTCAGAGCGGGGGCGCCGTGCCCGGAGGCGTACGGAGAAGGGTCGGTCAGGTCCGGTCGGTGGGCAGGGGCGGCAGGCTGCCGGTGCGCGCGGCCCGGGAGTACCAGCGCGCGCTCGACTTCGGGATGCGCTTGTGCGTCGGATAGTCGACGTACACCGCGCCGAACCGCTTGCTGTATCCGTAGCCCCACTCGAAGTTGTCGAGCAGGGACCACAGGAAGTAGCCCCGGACGTCCACCCCGGCCTCGATGGCCCGGTGCACCGCGGTGAGGTGGCCGTGCAGATAGTCGATACGGCCCGGGTCGAGCACCTCGCCCTCCGGGTCGACGTAGTCGTCGAACGCGGCGCCGTTCTCCGTGATCATCAGGGGCAGGGCGGGGAAGTCCTTCTTCACCCGCAGCAGCAGGTCGTACAGCCCGCTCGGGTCCACCGCCCAGCCCATGGCCGTGGTCGCGCCGGGGGGCAGGTGGAAGGCGACGTTGTCGCCCCCGGGCCAGGGGCTGTGCCGGCTGGCGCCGTGCCCGTCGGAGCTGTGCACGCCGCTGCCGGAGGCGGCGGAGACCAGGGTGGGCGTGTAGTAGTTGACGCCGAGGAAGTCGAGCGGCTGCTGGGTGACGGCGAGGTCGCCGTCCCGTACGAACGACCAGTCCGTCAGGTGCGCGGTGTCCCGCATGGTGTCGGCCGGGTACGCGCCGCGGAGCAGCGGCCCGGTGAACACCCGGTTGGCCACGCCGTCGATGCGCCGGGCGGCGTCGGCGTCCTCGTCGCTGCCGGTCAGCGGTCGTACCTGGTGCAGATTCAGGGTGACGGAGACCTCGGCGGCTGCGGGCAGCCGGGTGCGCAGCTCCTGCACCGCGAGCCCGTGCCCGAGGTTGAGGTGGTGCGCCGCGCGCAGTGCCGCCGTCTGGTCGGTACGGCCCGGGGCGTGCACCCCGGATCCGTAGCCGAGGAAGGCGCTGCACCACGGCTCGTTGAGGGTGATCCAGGTGCGGACCCGGTCGCCGAGGGCCTCGGCGGCGAGCCCGGCGTACTCGGCGAAGCGGTGCGCGGTGTCCCGCTCGGGCCACCCCCCGGCGTCCTCCAGCTCCTGGGGCAGGTCCCAGTGGTAGAGGGTGACCACCGGCTGGATGTCGTTGGCCAGCAGCTCGTCCGTGAGCCGGCGGTAGAAGTCCAGGCCCTTCTGTACGGCGGGGCCCCGCCCGGTGGGCTGCACGCGCGGCCAGGAGAGGGAGAACCGGTACGCCCCCACCCCCAGGTCGGCCATGATCGCCACGTCCTCGCGCCAGCGGTGGTAGTGGTCGGTGGCGATGTCACCGGTGTCGCCGTTGCGCACCTTGCCGGGCGTACGGGAGAAGGTGTCCCAGATGGAGGGCGTGCGGCCGTCGAGGGCGGCGGCGCCCTCGACCTGGTAGGCGGCGGTCGCGGTGCCCCAGAGAAAGGCGGGCGGGAACTCGCGCGCGGCGTGGGTCGCCGGGGCGGGCGCGACGGTGCGGTGTGCTGTGGCCACGGGGGTCCTTCCGAGTGAGCGGTATGACGGTTGAGGGAAAGGGGAGCGGAAGCGGGAGGAGCAGCGGGAGGGGAAGCCGAAGCCGGAGGAGCAGCGGGGCTGCGGCAAGGAGGGCGGGGCGCGTCAGCCCTTGACCGCTCCCTGCATGATTCCGCCGACGATCTGCCGGCCGAAGACCACGAACATCAGCAGCAGCGGCAGGGTGCCGAGCAGGGCGCCGGCCATGATGAGCGACTGGTCGCGCACATAACCCGCGCTGAGCTGGGTCAGGGCGACCGGGATGGTCGGGTTGGTCATGTCCAGGGCGATGAACGGCCAGAAGAAGTCGTTCCAGGCGTGCACGAACGTGATCATGAACAGTACGGACATCGCCGGGCGGGCGACCGGCAGCACGACGCTCCAAAAGATCCGCAGGGAGTGCGCCCCGTCGACCCGGGCCGCCTCGATGAGTTCGTCCGGCAGCGCCTCGCGCAGATACTGTCGCATGAAGAACACGCCGACCGCGCTCACCAGGGTGGGAAAGATGACGGCGGGCAGTTTCTGACCCCAGCCCAGCTCGGCCATCATCATGAACAGCGGTACGACGCTCAGCTGCGGCGGCACCATCATCGTGCCGATGACCAGCAGCATCGCGATGTTGCGGCCCTTGAAGCGCAGCTTGGCCAGGGCGAAGCCGGCCAGGGTGGCGAAGAGAACGGTGGCCACGGCGATGCTCCCGGCCACGATCAGGCTGTTGGCCAGCGCCTGGCCCAGCGCCGCGTCCTGCCACGCCGCCGACAGGTTCCGATACAGATTCGGGCCGGGCAGGAACGGCGGCGGGGTCTGGGTGACGCGGGTGTTGTCGGTCGAGGCCGCCACCATCGCCCAGTACAGCGGGAAGAGCGAGATCAGCGCGGCCAGG
>DOWQ01000064.1 GCA_003519485.1 Streptomyces sp.
CCGCCGGGGGGCCCAGGGGGGCCGGGGGCGCTGCGGCCGTGCTGGCGGCCGGGCGGCTGGTCGGGGACGTCGCGGTGGTGCGAGCCGTACGGGGGGCGCTCGGGGCCGGCGGACCGATAGTCGTTCTGCTGCGGCACGGGGCGCTGCGGGTCGTCGTAGCGCTGCGACTCCTCGTACCGCTGGTTCTCGTCGTAGTGCTGGGGGCGGCCCTGCTGCGGATCCGGGTGNNGAGGGCGCGTAGGGGGCGCGCTCGGGGAAACTGCCCATCCGGGGCTGCCAGCCGTACTCGTCGCGCGGCCATGCGCCCGGCTCGGGGCGGTTGCGCTGGTAGTCCGGGTAGGCGGGGCGGGCCGTGGGCAGGCCGTCCGCCGGCCGCCCGTAGCCGTCGTAACCGCTGTCGTAGCCGTCGTACGCATCGCGCTGGTCGGGGCGCTGCGGTTCGGGGCGCTGCAGGTCAGGACGCTGCTGGTCGGGGCGCTGCGGATCCTCGTAGCGCTGNNCAGCCCCCATGCCCGCTGGGCTGGTGGTGCTGTTGCTGGCGCTGCTGCTGGGGCACGGCGTTGGCTGCGGGGGCCTGCGGCGCGGGCTCGGACTCGGCGGCGCTGACGGTGATCGCCAACCGGATCGGCTGGTTGCACTCGCGGCTCAGGGCGTCGCTGATCAGCGGCGACAGCCGGCCCTCCAGAACACCCTTCGCGTATTCG
The DNA here is from genome assembly GCA_003519485.1 of Streptomyces sp. Taxonomy (GTDB): domain Bacteria; phylum Actinomycetota; class Actinomycetes; order Streptomycetales; family Streptomycetaceae; genus Streptomyces. Next base: position 705 of record DOWQ01000064.1, read on the forward strand.
TTGGGCACCGAGAGCACCGCGGTCCCCGCGACCAGGACGAGCGGCTGGCAGTCCTTGAGCCAGCGCCGGTCCTTCGCCTCGATCCCCTGCCCGCCTTCACCGAGGAGCTGGTCCAGGACGCGTGGCCATACCGCGGCAAGATCGGCAGGTACGTCAGCCACAAGGCACGCTCTCTCACTCACTGGGTGGGGGTGGCGCCGGAAGATCCCACGAATGTGTGGTTCTCGGGACGGGCGGGAAGGATTCGGAGTTCCGCCACGGTAGTCAGGCCGACGTGCGTGGTTCAAGTTGTTGTCCACAGGGTGTGTACAAATGTGCCATGCTCAGTGGCCTGGTCGTTCAGCGGATTGCGCGCGACGGCCGTCCGGGGTCCGGCACATGGGCCGGTTTGACCGGATGGCGTAGCCGCGCGTACCGTGACCAGGTCGAGTTGTCGATGGCTGCTGCCGCCTGCCTCCGATGGGCAAGAATCGCTTGAATGTCGATCAGCGGTGCACTCGGGCGTATACGAGCTACTCGTGGGCGCACGGTGACAGCCAGGCGACGTCACGCCAATACCGAGTCCTTCTGGAGCCCCCGAGTGAGCAAGCGCACCTTCCAGCCGAACAACCGTCGTCGTGCCAAGACCCACGGCTTCCGGCTGCGTATGCGGACCCGCGCCGGTCGCGCGATTCTCGCTACCCGCCGGGTCAAGGGCCGCTCCCGCCTGTCGGCCTGAGCAGCCAGACCACAAGGTCCATGACGTGCTGCCAACCGAAAATCGGCTGAGGCGGCGCGAGGACTTCGCGATCGCGGTACGCCGAGGACGCAGGGCCGGTCGTCCGATCCTCGTCGTACACCTTCGCAGCGGCTCTTCCGACCCGCACGCGCCTGGGGAGAATGTCCCCCCGGTGCGTGCGGGTTTCGTCGTGAGCAAAGCAGTCGGCAATGCCGTCGCCCGGAACCTCGTGAAGCGGCGGCTGCGTCACCTCATGCGGGACCGGCTGTACTCGCTGCCCGCCGGTAGCCTGGTGGTCGTAAGAGCACTGCCCGGTGCGGGCGAGGCGGACCACCAGGAGCTGACCCGCGAGCTCGACACCGCGCTGTGGCGGCTGCTGGGTGGCCCCGCTCCTGGCAGGGCCGAGGTGAAGGCGGAGCGATGAAGTATCCGCTGCTCTGGTTGATCAAGCTGTATCAGTGGACCATCAGTCCGTTGCTCGGGCCGGTCTGCAAGTACTACCCGTCGTGCTCGCACTATGGCTATACGGCCATCGCTGTGCACGGCGCGGTGAAAGGGACGGCATTGACCGCCTGGCGCATCCTGCGCTGCAACCCGTGGTCGCACGGTGGCGTCGACCACGTCCCTCCCCGGAAGCATCCGGTCTGGCACCAACGGCTGCGGAGCCGGTGGAGCGACTACTCCGCCGAAGCGCCTGCGGAACAGCCCGAGACCCAGCCCAACGCCCAAGGAGCCTGATTCGTGGACACGATCCTCGGTCCTCTCTATACCGCTGTTTCCTGGATCATCGTCCAGTTCCACACGCTGTACAGCCTTGTCTTCGACAAGAACAGCGGCTGGGCCTGGGGTCTGTCCATCGTGTCGCTGGTGGTGCTGATCCGCATCTGCCTGATCCCGCTGTTCGTCAAGCAGATCAAGGCCATGCGGAACATGCAGGTGCTTCAGCCGAAGATGAAGGTGATCCAGGAGCGCTACAAGAACGACAAGCAGCGCCAGTCCGAAGAGATGATGAAGCTCTACAAGGAGTCGGGTACCAACCCGCTCTCGAGCTGTCTCCCGATCCTGGCCCAGTCGCCCTTCTTCATCGCGCTCTACCAGGTGCTCAACAAGATCGCCAACAACGAGCCGGTCGGCGTCATGGGCAAGGAGTTCGTCGGCAGCGCCCGTAACGCCCACATCTTCGGCGCTCCGCTCGCGTCCAAGTTCATGGACGGCGCGGAGAAGGTCCAGGAGTTCGGCGCCACGCTCATGGACGTGCGCGTGGTCACGGTCATCATGATCGTGATGATGTCGGCGTCGCAGTTCTACACGCAGCGCCAGCTGATGACGAAGAACGTCGACCTCACGGTCAAGACGCCGTTCATGCAGCAGCAGAAGATGCTGATGTACGTCTTCCCGATCATGTTCGCCGTCTTCGGCATCAACTTCCCGGTCGGTGTCCTGGTCTACTGGCTGACCACCAACGTGTGGACCATGGGCCAGCAGATGTACGTCATCCAGCGGAACCCGACCCCGGGCAGCCTCGCCTTCCAGCAGCGCCAGGAGAAGTTGCGCGCGCAGGGCAAGCTCAAGGAGGACCCGGCGGAGGTCGAGGCCCGCAAGGCGGTCGAAGAGGCCCGGACGAACCGGCAGCAGCCCAAGCGGCAGCCCAAGGCCAAGCGCCAGACCGGCGCCGCCCAGGCCACGGCCAAGAGCTCGGCCGGCAAGGCGCCGGAGACGGGCGGGTCCGACGGGAAGCTGTCGCTCGACAAGGACGAGCCGAAGGGCGACAAGCCCAAGCAGTCCGGTGGCTCCACGTCCCGCAATGCCAAGTCCGGACAGCGCAAGGGCCAGCAGCGCCCCAAGCATCCGACCAAGAAGTGAGGAGCCGTCCCGTGACGGAAGGCGCAACCACCACCATCGAGGGTGGCGACACCCTGAGCGGTCTGGAGCAGGAGGGGGAGATCGCGGCCGACTACCTCGAGGGCCTGCTGGACATCGCGGACCTGGACGGCGACATCGACATGGATGTCGAGGCGGACCGGGCAGCGGTGTCGATCGTCAGCGAGTCCACCAGCCGTGATCTGCAGAAGCTGGTCGGCCAGGACGGCGAGGTGCTGGAGGCACTCCAGGAGCTGACCCGGCTCGCCGTCCACCGGGAGACCGGCGACCGCAGCCGGCTGATGCTGGACATCGGTGGCTTCCGGGCCCGTAAGCGCGAAGAGCTCGCGGCCCTCGGGGCCAAGGCCTCGGACGAGGTCAAGAGCAGCGGTGAACCGGTGAAGCTGGACCCGATGACGCCCTTCGAGCGCAAGGTCGTTCATGACGCGGTGGCCGCGGCGGGGCTGCGCAGCGAATCCGAGGGCGAGGAACCGGAGCGCTGCGTCGTGGTACTCCCGGCCTGACCGCCGGCAGACGTGTTACCCGGCCCCGCCTGATCGCAGGCGGGGCCGTAGTTTGTCAGCCTGCTAGTCGGCGTTCCGTACGGGCGCCGTGTGTTCCGGGCGCGGTCCCGGATTTCCGAGGAAGGACGGTTCCGTGACGGAGGCAGCAGAGCTCCCCCCGGCGCCCCACGCGGCAGAGGCTGTGTTCGGGGAGCGGCTCCCTGATGCGGTTCGGTATGCCGAGCAGCTCGCGGACGTCGGAGTCAAGCGCGGTCTGATCGGTCCCCGGGAGGTGCCGAGGCTCTGGGAACGTCATCTGCTGAACTGCGCGGTGCTGTCCGAGGCGGTCCCCGAGGGGTTGACGGTCTGCGATGTCGGCTCGGGAGCCGGGCTGCCGGGCATCCCGCTGGCCCTCGTACGCCCGGACCTCAGGATCACCCTGCTGGAGCCGCTGCTGCGGCGCACGACGTTTCTGCAGGAGGTCGTGGAGCTCCTGGGGCTCGAGCACGTGACAGTGGTGCGAGGACGGGCAGAGGAGGTCCTCGGGACGCTGTCGCCCGTGCACGTGGTGACAGCGCGTGCCGTGGCCCCACTGGACCGGCTGGCCGGCTGGGGGGTGCCGCTCCTGCGGCCCTACGGTGAGATGCTGGCACTCAAGGGAGATACAGCGGAGGAGGAGCTCAAGGGTGCCCGGGCGGCGCTGAGCAAGCTCGGCGTGGTCGAGAGTTCTGTACTGCATGTGGGTGAGGGGCTGGTGGATCCACTGGCCACCGTGGTCAGGGTCGAGGTCGGAGAGAGCCCCGGCGGGGTCCGGTTCGCCGCCAAGCGAGCCAAGGCCGCTAGGCCGTCCAGGGCACCTCGGCGTCGTCGCTGAGCCGATTGTGTGCTCCATACAAGCTGCTGAGCGGCCCGAGTCGGAGTGTCGCAACCGTCGCGGGTGGTCGTCCGTGCATCGTGTTTCACGTGAAACGGCGCTCTCTGTTGCATGGAATCATCAGTCGCGGTCGTGCGGCTGCCACACCTCGTCACCACGCGGCTTCGTCCGAAAGTGCGGCCCTCGATCTCCCGCCAAAGTCACCCCGCCGGGTGACCCCGTTGTCCACAGAGGGGGCTTCCGAGGCCGATTCGTCCACAGGAGAACCGATCTCGCTGGTTCATGACCCCGAAACCATGGCAGGCTCTGACTATCGTGAGCCTGAAGTCGAGGAGAGTGAATCCTTGCGGTCCGACGCCAATATCGCGGGACCGATGACCGACCCGGTCCCCGGTCCCCGAGCAGCCGAACCCCGCCATGGGGTGAACTCCGGGTCTCCGTACACGGAGGACGACGTTTCACGTGAAACGCCACCCCCCATGGACGACGCCCCGATCGGCCGCGCCGCCCAGCTCGCGGTCGAAGCACTGGAGCGGGCAGGTGAGGGCCTCCCACGCCCAGAACAAACCCGTGTGATGGTGGTGGCCAACCAGAAGGGCGGGGTCGGCAAGACGACCACGACGGTCAATCTCGCCGCCTCTCTCGCACTGCACGGGGCTCGGGTCCTGGTGATCGATCTCGATCCGCAGGGGAATGCCTCGACCGCGCTCGGCATCGATCACCACGCCGAGGTCCCGTCCATCTATGACGTGCTGATCGAGAGCAAGCCGCTCTCGGGCGTGGTGCAGCCGGTGCCCGATGTGGAGGGCCTCTTCTGCGCCCCCGCCACGATCGACCTGGCCGGTGCGGAGATCGAGCTGGTCTCCCTCGTGGCACGGGAGAGCCGGCTGGACCGAGCCATCAAGGCGTACGAGCAGCCGCTGGACTACGTCCTCATCGACTGTCCGCCCTCGCTGGGCCTGCTGACGGTGAACGCGCTCGTTGCCGGCGTCGAGGTGCTGATCCCGATCCAGTGCGAGTACTACGCGCTGGAGGGACTGGGCCAGCTGCTGCGCAATGTCGATCTGGTGCGCGGACATCTCAACCCCGAGCTCCACGTGTCCACGATTCTCCTCACCATGTACGACGGTCGTACCCGGCTGGCTTCACAGGTCGCGGACGAGGTCCGGAGCCACTTCGGCAAGGAGGTGCTCCGAACCAGCATTCCCCGGTCCGTACGCATCTCCGAGGCGCCGAGCTACGGGCAGACGGTGCTCACCTACGATCCCGGCTCCAGCGGCTCGCTCTCCTACCTCGAGGCAGCCAGGGAGATCGCACTGCGCGGGGCGGGTGTCAACTATGAGGGTCAGACCGCCCACACAATGGGCGGGACAATGGGCGGGAACGCCCAGCAAGAGCAGCACGGCATGCCGGAGGGGACGCAGTGAGCGAACGACGTAGAGGGCTGGGCCGGGGTCTCGGGGCGCTGATTCCCGCTGCCCCGCAAGGAGCGGACCAGGCATCCCCGGCGGTCGTCCAGGGAGCCACTTCTCCTACGGCGGTCCCGGTGCTCACACCCGACCGTGGAGTGGCGGCAGCCACGATTGCCACGCTCCCGCAGAGCGGCGTTTCACGTGGAACGGGTGGCCCGGAGGAGGACGGCCTCGCGGTGGAGACCGCGCCGGTAGCGGCCGACGAGCCTGGGGTGGCGGAACCGGCGCTGGGAGCGCACTTCGCGGAGCTGCCGCTGGACAGCATCACCCCGAACCCGCGTCAGCCCCGCGAGGTCTTCGACGAGGACGCACTTGCCGAGCTCGTCACCTCGATCGAAGAGGTCGGCCTTCTCCAGCCCGTCGTGGTCCGGCAGGTTGCTCCCGAGCGCTACGAGCTCATCATGGGCGAGCGACGGTGGCGTGCGTGCCGTGAGGCCGGTCTGGAGCGGATCCCGGCCATCGTCAGGGCGACCGATGACGAGAAGCTGCTGCTGGACGCGCTCCTGGAGAACCTGCACCGCGCCCAGCTGAACCCCCTGGAGGAGGCCGCGGCCTACGACCAGCTGCTCAGGGATTTCGACTGCACGCACGATCAGCTGGCGGACCGCATCGGACGGTCGCGCCCCCAGGTGTCCAACACGCTGCGGCTGCTGAAGCTGTCCACCCCCGTGCAGCGCCGGGTGGCGGCCGGAGTTCTCTCGGCCGGCCATGCCCGTGCTCTGCTGTCCGTGGAGGACTCCGAGGACCAGGACCGGCTGGCGCACCGCATCGTGGCCGAAGGGCTGTCGGTGCGTGCGGTCGAAGAGATCGTCACCTTGATGGGCTCCGGGCCGAGCGGCACGGCGAAGACCACGGGGCCGCGGGCCGGAGCCCGGGTGTCACCCGCGCTCACCGGTCTTGCCGCACGTCTCTCCGATCGGTTCGAGACGCGGGTAAAGGTCGACCTCGGGCAGAAGAAGGGAAAGATCGTCGTCGAGTTCGCCTCGATAGAAGATCTCGAACGGATCCTCGGGACGCTGGCGCCGGGAGAGGGCCGGGTGTTTGACCCGGCTCCCGAGGAAGAGGCCGCGGAGAGCGGCGAGTAGTGAGCTGAAGTAGCTGAAGAGGGCGGGCCGTAATCGGAACACGGCCCGCCCTTTGCTTTATAACCGTTTCGGCGCAATGGCCTAGTGGATACGATGCGTTGCTATATGGCACATCCACGTGAGGAAACCTCGTACGGAGGGCAGCCATGCGATCGGTGAACCGTACCGGACTGGTGGCAGCAGGCTTGGGGCTAGGGGCCTTGGGTGGCTTCGTCGGCGGCCTGATCCGCGAGTGTGGCGTACTGGCTGCTGCTCGCCATGCGGTGGCAGACCACGGAAGTGAGGGACAGGCTTCATGGGGCGTCGGCTCGCACCACTCACCTTGGACAACCTTCCGGACATCCCCAAGCGCTGTCGTTCCTGCGTCTTCTGGGAGCTCGATCCGGTCAGCGGCGAAGCCGCGGTAAAGGCCGGCCGTCCCGAGCTGGAGAAGGAGGCCTGGATCTCCGCCGTACTGCTGGAGTGGGGTTCCTGCGGTCGCGTCGTGTACGTCGACGAGGATCCGGTCGGCTTCGTGCTCTACGCGCCACCGGCTTATGTGCCGCGGGCCACCGCCTTCCCCACCAGTCCGGTCTCTCCGGACGCGGTGCAGCTGATGACTGCTTGGATCCTGCCGGGCTACCAAGGCCAGGGGCTGGGTCGGGTCGTTGTCCAGACGGTGGCCAAGGATCTGCTGCGACGTGACTTCAAGGCCATCGAGGCATTCGGTGACGCCCGGTGGAAGGAACCCGCCTGCGTGCTTCCCGCCGACCACCTGCTGGCTGTGGGCTTCAAGACCGTGCGGCCCCACCACCGTTTCCCTCGGTTGCGCCTGGAACTCCGGTCGACGCTCTCCTGGAAGGAGGATGTCGAGATGGCGCTGGACCGGCTGCTCGGAGCGGTCCAGAAGGAACCGGCGCTCCGACCGCTGTAAGAACGTGTGGCAGCGCTGAAAACGGCTGCAAGAAGAACAGGGCCCGCCCCCTT
>DOWQ01000408.1 GCA_003519485.1 Streptomyces sp.
ATCCGGCACCTCGAAAACGGGCTCAAGCACGAGCGGGCCACCCTCGCCCGCGTGCAGGCCATCCCGGCCTACAGCCTCCCCACGCCCGGAGACCGGTCCATCGGCTACCGCATGGGCTGGGACGCTTGCCGTGCCGAAGCCCACGACGCCCTTGACACCCCGGCCCCTTGACACACCCGCGGGGCGCCCCCTGTGCCGGCCAGCAACCCGGGGCGCCCCAACAGCGGTGCGAGATCAGCCTACGTCCCACCACGCCACCCGGGAGCACCGATGATCCCCACCACCCAGCACCTCGACCTCATCATCAACCGCTGGCACGACCTCCACGACGCGCTCGCACCTTCCGGTGGGCGTGCAGCCTGGCCCCCCACCGGCCTCCTCATCACCTACCTGCGGCAGCTCGAGGACGCCGAAAGCCAGCGCGCCGCCCGCGACGGTAGCGGGACAGGGGAGCATGCCGCGCCGTTGGTCATCGACGTGCTGGACACGATGCGTGCGGTGGAGGCAGCGCTCGTCACTCTCGCCGACCAGATCGCCGCACAAATCCAACGCCCCTCCATGAGCCACGCCCCCCGCGACTGGCCCCCGACCGACCGGGCACGGCGCGACCAGCGGGCCGACGAGGACGCCGCGGACCCCCGACGGTGGCGGTACATCGGACAGCGCACCGCCCCCTACGCCGCAGCCTGGCTCGCCGCACGCCTCGAAGCCATACCCGGCCCCTTCGGCCCGCTCCCCGAAACCGAGGCTGCGAGGATCGCCCGCGTCGCCGCCGGAGCAGCCGAACGCATCCTCGGCGCCCTCGGCGAAGCCCAGCGTGCCGCGAAGGTCGCGCGGCCCTGCCACTGCACCGGCACCCTCTACGTCTACGGAGGCGGCGGCACCACCCCGTACGTCCGCTGCGACACCTGCGGCTGGACCCAAACCGCAGCCACCGCCGCCGCATAGCCTGGACACGACGAAGCGCCCCACCCGAGTACGGATCGGGTGGGGCGCCTTCATGCTGTCCAGCTACTCGGCCGGCGGTGGCTTCTCCAGATCCGTCCGCTTGCCTTGCCGGATGCTCGTCTGCCGCTGCGCCCAGTACTGGTCGAACCACTTCACGTCGTACTCCGGACGTGTGCTGCCCGGCCGATAGACGGGAGCAGGCCAGCCCTCGTCGGGGCTCGACGCGAGCCGGTGGATCAGGGTCCGGCTGCGGCCAACGCGCTCGGCGAGTTTCGGGATGGTCATGGACTCCCTCTCCGGCTCCTGCCGCTCGGGTGGTTCGGGCATGGGGACATCCTCCCCGAGAAGTGTGGACAATGTCCACTCTTCTCGCTACGGTCGTACTCGGTAACGGGAAAGCCCCTCGGCCCGGAGCAGCAACTCCACATGGACCGAGGGGCGGACCCACCACAACTCTCACGAAATGGCAGGTCCTGCCGTGAATCGTATCTGCGCCGCCCGGGCTCTGACACCCCGCGACCTCCCCGACACCACCACCATCCGCGCCGTCCTCCTCGACACCGCCGACCAACTCGCCGCCACCGAGCCCGACGCGCGGATCACCCCCGCGATCCGCATCGCCGAGCTCCAGGCCGCCGCGCACAACCGGTACGGGGCCGGCCCCACCGGGACCCGCGCCCTCGCCGCCGCATACCCCGCCGCCCCGCCCGTCCACCCCGGGGAGACCCGCGGCCACTACGCCGGGCGTCTCCGCACCAGCGTCCAGGACGTGCGGTCATGAACACTCCCGCCGACCAAGGCCACGCCGCACGAGCCCTCGCCGAACAAACCCGGCAGCGCATCGAAGCCGCCAACGAGGCCGCCCGAGCAGCCGAGGCCGCTCAGGCCGCCCTCCGCGAACAGCAGGGCGACGCGTCGTGAGCGCGCCCGAGCCGGAGCCCCGGCACGACCGCGCCGACGACACACCCCCCGACGAGCTGCCCCCACTGCCCCAACGGGACCCCGGCGGCTCCCTCTAGCCCCCCCCTGCCTCGGCCTGGCCGTAGCCCCCGCCGCCCGACCCAGCACCCGGGCGGCCCGGAAATCGACCAGCCCACCCGACCGCTCCCGGAGGAGCCCACCGTGAAGACCCGTGACCCCATCGCCGCCCTCGCCGTCGGCGCCGCGATCGTCACCATCGCCCTCACCGCAGCCGCGTTCTGGCTCTCCTACGAGCACCTCCACGACGTCGCCAACGCCAACGGCCTCGAAGGAGAACGCGCCTGGGCATGGCCCGCGACCGTCGACCTGTTCATCGTCGCCGGGGAACTCCTCATGCTCCGCGCCGGACTCCAAGGCCGCGTCGACCCGTGGGCGATCACCCTCACCGCAGTCGGCTCCCTCGGCTCGATTGCACTCAACGTCGCCGGCGTCGGCGGGCAGGCGCAGCCGATGGAGTACGTCGTCGCAGCCGTGCCTCCTGCGGCTGCGTTGATCGCATTCGGGGCGATCATGCGGCAAGTCCACGAGCGCCTCGCGCAGCCGAGCACCACCGCAGTCGAGGTTGCAGTCGAGCGCATCCCCACCGCAGCCGAAGCCGCAGCCGTCACCGGGCCACACCCGCAGCCGGACACAGCCGCACTCGCATCCGCGCCGACTGCACTCATCCTCGACCTCGCCCCGATGCTCCCCGCACCCCCCGACCACTGCACCCCCGCAGCCGCATCCGCATCCGTTGCAGACCACGCGCCGGATGCAGTCCGCGAGCTACACGCACCCAGCACAGATGCGCAGCTCCTCGCAGCCGCCCGCGAACTCAATGCGACTGCACTCGCCCAGACAGGCCGGACCGCATCCCTCCGGCGGCTGCAAGCCGACCTCGGCATCGGCCAGCGCCGCGCCCAGCGCATCCAACAACACCTCGCCAAGGGGGCCTGATGCACACCGCAGCCGCACTCATGTTCTTCGTCCCGGTCGCACTCGCAGCCGCAATCGCACTCGCCACCCTCGGCCGCCGCGGACCGCAGCCCGTACTCCTCCCCGCAGCCCGCACGGTCGCCCTGATCACCCTCGCCGTCTGCTACACCGCAGCCCTCTTCCACCTGGGAGCGTCATGACCACCCCCAAGCCCCGCCCCCTCGGGCCCCATCCGCCCCAGCCGGGGGACTCCTGGTGGGACCAGCTGTACGACCCGACCACAGGCGACACCAACACACCCCCGCCGGCCAAGCGGAAGCCGCGGAAGCCCAAGCCGAAGAAGCCGCGGCCGACGCCGCTCGCCGACGCCCTCCGCGACACACACCTCAACCGCCACCAGCAGCACAAGACCCGGCACCTCGTCTACTGGGGCACCGCCGCCGCCACCGGCTGGTGGACCGGCCTCAGCCCCATGCTCCTCGACGCCATGACCACCCGCGGCGCAGCCGACGGGGTCGCCGCCGGAGTGTGGACAGGCATCGGGTTCACCATCTTCGGATCGCTCCTCGCCTGGAGCCTCCGCGTATGGATCTGCCGCATCCCCCTCGCCGCCGCCGTGCTCGCCCTCGCCCTCTACGGCCCTAACACGGCCCTCTGACCCTGAAGGACATCATGATCACGCTCGCGGCCAGTGCCTCCGGGAACATCCTCGGCGGCTTCGGAGCCGGCGGCCTCGCCCTCATCCTCACCGCCGTCCTCATCCTCGGCACCAAGGACAGCTCCGAACACCCCCTGCCGAAGAACGCCGCCCTCGTCATCGGCCTCATGGCCGGCGTCTGCTACCTCGGCGCCGGACAGCTCTGGGGCATCCCCGACGACCTGATCGTCAGCACCATGCGCGGCTTCGGCGTCGGCTCCGGCGGCGGGGTCCTCGGCAACGTCACCGAGCCCGCCGTCAGCCTCACCCTCGTCGTCGTCGCGTGGTTCGTGAGGCTCAAGGCCCGGACCGCGGGCGTCCTCGGCATCGGCATGTCCAGCGTGTTCTCGGTGTCCGGCGGGGTGTGGGCGATGGTCGCCATGCAGGTCGGCGAAGCGATGGCGAGGTTCGCCGGATGACGGGCCGCCGTAGCGCTGTGTGGGCCGCTGTCCGGCCGTACGTCGCCGTGTGGCAGCCCGCCCGGCAACTCGCCGCCGGGAGCCTCGCCCTCGGCCGGCGGGCGTGCGTGTGGTGCCTCGCCGGGCAGGGCTCCAACAAGGCGTGGCGCGCCCTCGGCGTCATCATCGGCGCCGGGATGGGCTACCGGGCCGCCCAGATGCAGCCGCTCCTTATGGTCCCGATCACCCTCGGCGGCATCGTCTGGGCCTGGCGCAACGCACCCGAACAGGCCGCGGGGGAGCAGCCGAAGCCGAAGGAGGGCGGGAAGCAGCACCCCGCGACCAGCCTCGACCGCGAGCAGGTCGCCGACGTCCTCCACAGCCTCCTCGGGGCCTCGGGCGGGGTGCACCTCACAGCCCTCGCCACCGCGCTCCCCAAGCCGCTCATGCCTACCCGGGAGGTGCGCGCCCTCCTGGCCCGACACAGCATCCGGGTGAGGGCCGGAGTGCGGGCCCCCGGGGTGGGCGTGCGTGAGGGCGTCCACCGCACCGACATCCCCACCCCCTCTCCCCCCACTTCCGAGGCCGCCCCGATCGGCCGTTGCTCTGCAGGTCAGAGCAACAACAACAACACCGGAGAGGGGTTGACGGTGGAGCACCGAGAGGGGTTGACGATCATCCGCGACCCCGCGGACCGCACCCGCCGACACGCAGTCGGCCAGCGCCCATAAGCCCCGGGGCGGCCGCCATGCCTGGCAGCTACCGCGACCGCCCCGGTTTCCCATCCCAACCAGAGACAGGACCAGCATCATGGCACTCCGCCGAGACATGCCCATCCGCGACGAGCGGCCCGGCGACGACGAGGACTCGACCGTCTACCAGGGCTCCCGCGGCTGGTGGCACCCGGCTCCCGAGAAGCCCGTCCCCGGCACCCCGAAGAAGTAGCCCCGGCCCGTACAACCCTTCACGCGGCTTGTACGTCAACTCTGCACACACCACTCACGTCAGGAAGCGTCCTCTCATGCATTCTCAGCAGCCCCAGCAGCCCGGCCCGTACGCTCCCCACACGCCCCCGCCGGCGCCGCGTAGCTGGTTCGCCCGGCACAAGATCCTCACCGGCATCGGCGCCCTGTTCGTGTTCCTCGTAGCCGTCAGCGTCGCCGGCGGCGATGTCGACAGCAGCACCGACACCAGCGCGACCGCACCCAAGGAGCAGGCTGCCCCCGCCAAGGAGACCGAGGAATTGACCGAGGAGTGCCGGAGGTGGATCGAGAAGGAATTGCTCGACTCCTCCGACGACGTCGACGCCGAATCCGGATACGTCGAGTGTGGCGACCTCTCAGACGAAGAAATGGATCGTGCCATCGACGGTGTCACCGACGACCTCATGGAAACAGGCGCCACGCCTGCTGAGGAGGCCCCGGAAGAGGAGGCGCCCGACCACACAGTCAGCCAGCAGTCGGCGATCGAAGCAGCACAGGGTTACCTGGACCTCTCAGGGTTCAGCAAGGCGGGGCTGATCGACCAGCTCACCTCGGAGTACGGCAACGGCTTCTCGAAGGCCGACGCCGAATACGCCGTCGAGAACGTAACCGTGGACTGGAACGAAGAGGCCGTACAGTCGGCCGAAACCTACATGGAAATGGGCGGCTTCAGCCGGAACAGCCTGATCGACCAGCTCACCTCCCCCCACGGCGGCCAGTTCACGCAGGCACAGGCGGCACACGCCGCCGACAACGTGGGTCTGTGACCCGCTGATCCTCAACGGCCAGTTCCGACCCTGCCGTAGACCGATGGCCCCGCCACCCCTTCACGGACGGCGGGGCCATTGCTACACCCCCGCGCGTCGACCAAGCACACGCCACCCCGGGAGTCCCCCCTTGCAGACCCTCGTCAGACTGCTGCTCCGCACCGCCGCCATCCTCGGAATCATCAGCGCTTCGCTGATGTGGGCTGACGGCCTCGAAGGCTCCGCGATCTTCATCCTGCTCCTAGTCGCCGCCGGAACCGCTACCCGCATCGGCGTCCTCGCCAGCCGGACCCGCGAGCAGCTGCAGCTCCAGACAGTTCGCTCCGCGCAGGTCGCCCCGTACCACTCCATGGGCCCGCGGCAGTTCGAGGAGGCCATAGCGTTCCTCTGCCAGCGTGACGGCTGCACCCAAGTCCAGGTGACCGGCAAGGCCGGCGACCTCGGCGCGGACGTCCTGGCCACCGCCCCGGACGGCCGGCGCATCGTCATCCAGTGCAAGCGGTACGGGCCCACGACGAAGGTGGGGTCGGCCGATGTGCAGCGTTTCGGCGGCACCTGCTGGTCCGTGCACGGCGGGCAGGTCGCTGCGGTGGTGACCACGAGCGTGTTCACGAAGCCCGCGTCGGAGTACGCGGTGCAGCACGGGATCCGCTGTGTCGACGCGGACGTGTTGGCCGGGTGGGCGTCAAGGACCGGCCCCGCGCCGTGGATGTGACGCCTCGGGCATGCCCGTACAACCCTGACGGCCCGTCGGCTGTCAACAGAGCACACGCCACCATCAGGAGTCCCGCTGTGAAGACCCGCCTCACCCTCGCCGCGACCGCCATCCTCATCGCCCTCACAGGATGCGGGAGCAGCAGCGAGCCAGCCGACCCGACCAAGACCGACCAGGAAGCAGGATTCGCCTGCGACGACTTCGCCCTCGGCTACAAGAGCGCCCAGACCACCCAGGCCCGCATCGACCTCGCCGACAAGGTCAACAAGTGGGCGCCCCACTCCCAGACCAACCGCATTGCCGACATGGGCGCCGCTCTCAGCCGCGGTGCTGAAGCGAGCCCCGACGCCTGGCAGCTCGCCGCCGATGCCTTCGCCCAGGCGTGCATGGACGCAGGTTGGGAAGGCAGCTGACCCCTGTAGTTGCACGGCTGATCACTCCCTGCTTTCATGGGGGGCATGTCCGGCGTGCCCGGATACCACAAGCGCATGACGAAGCCCCCGAAGCCCAAGGCTCGGGGGTTTCGTCGTGTACAGACCACGCATGGCGGCGTGGGTCGGGTGAGGCAGCCGCCCGGGGAAGACGAGGCCCCGGGCGGCACACCACCAGAGGTGACGCCGTGGCACAACAGATCCGCAACGGCCGCCGCAACCCCCAGGAGGACGGTATGGCCGCTACCACGGCAACAATCCACAGGCCGAGCATCGTCAACGAAGCGCGTGAGCTGCCGCCCACCGCCGACGGCTGGGCACAGTGCGAGCCCACCGGCCGGGCCTGCGTCACCTGCACATGCGGACTGAACACCGGCTTCATCGCCCACGCCCAGGCCGTCGACACCCTCAACCGCCACGTCGCGCACCTGACACCCCCCTGACACCCCCCGGGGGGCCCTGCCACCCCCTGCCCCGCCCACCCGGGAGACCCCATGGCCGGCAGGACAGAGCTCACCAGCTACGCCTACCGCAAGACCCGCGCCCGCGTCCTCGCCGACTCCGACGTCTGCATCGTGTGCGGCCACGCCCAAGCCGACGCCGTCGACCACATCGTCTCGAGAGCCCGAGGCGGACACCCCACCGACCCGGACAACCTCGCACCGATCCACGGCGTCACCGGATGCCCAACCTGCGGACGCAAATGCAACAACGAGAAGAGCGACAAGCCATTGACCCAGGTCACAAGGCTAAAGACCTCGCGAGACTGGTACGCCAGCCCGTGATCAGAGATCCAAGTCAGTGATCATTTTTGGTGGGGCCTCATCCCAGCCCCGCGCCCAGCTTTTATTTTTCTCCCCCCGCGGCCAACGCCACCGGGATGATCATGGAAGGGGTGGCCGTGGAACTGTGGGTCGTCGCCCAGATCAAGAGCTTCGACGCCGAGGGCTGGGCCCTGGACTGGGACCTCGGCGGAGTGTTCTCCACCGAGGACAAGGCGCGAGCCGCCTGTTCTGAACCGCGTGACGCCATGTGGCCGGTGACGCTGGACACGTTCCTCGGCAGAGAGACAGTCGAGCCTCCCGATGTCGTCTACCCCGCCGCACCGCAGACGGACTGAGGAGGCGTCATGGGACCTGTCGAGAAGGCAGTCCGGGACGACGTCGAGCAGCTCGGCGACCTCGTCGGCGTCGAGCCGTCGCTCTCGGCGATGGCGTACACGCTGGCCCGCGAGGTCGACAACGGCGGCGGCGAGGAGGGGAAGCAGCTCGCGCAGCTGAGCAAGGAGCTCAGGGCGACGCTTGCTCAGCTGCTGGAGGGCCGGGCCGCCGAGGAGGACGATGATGACCTCGGAGACCTGGGCGCCCCCGACTGAGTTCGGCGAGGAGCTGCGGGAGCGGTACGGGCTGGAGTGTCCGCCGCTGTGGGGTACGCCCCGCCGGCCGGAGCGGCCGAGTCTGGGTCCGAAGGCATGGCGGGTGATGGAGGCGCTCGGGTACCCGCCGATGCCGTGGCAGCGGTACGTCCTGGACGTGGCGTTGGAGATCGACCCGGCGACGGGGCTGTTCGCTCACCGTGAGGTCGGGCTCAGTGTGCCGCGGCAGCAGGGCAAGACTCAGCAGATTCTCGGCCTGATGACCCACAGGGCGGCCGCGTGGCCGCGGCAGAACGTTGTGTACGCGGCGCAGACCCGCGGCATGGCCCGTACCCGGTGGGAAGACGAGTTCCTGACCACGTTGGAGGAGTCCCGGCTGTCTGGGAAGTTCCGGGCGCGGAAGAGCAACGGCAACGAGGCGATCATCTGGAGCCGGACCCGGTCGAAGATCGGGATCACGTCGAACACCGAAAAGGCCGGGCACGGGCCGCCGCTCGACTTGGGTGTCATCGACGAGGCGTTCGCTCACGAAGACGACCGGCTGGAGCAGGCATTCAGCCCGGCGATGCTGACGCGGGCGATGGCGCAGCTGTGGTGGGCGTCTGCGGGTGGCACGGAGAAGTCCGTGTGGCTGAACAAGAAGCGGGCGGCGGGGCGGGAGCTCATTGAGCAGATGTGGGCGACGGGCGAGCGGCCGAGCGTCGCGTATTTCGAGTGGTTCGCGCCGGACGAGTTGCCGCGTGATGATCCGGCGACGTGGCGGGCGACGCTTCCGGCGCTGGGGCACACGGTAACTGAGACGGTCATCCGCTCGGAGTTGGAGAAGCTGGACCCGGCGGAGTTCGACCGGGCGTATCTGAACCGGACGCGGAAGGCGACGCCGCCGGACGACCCGAACGTCCCGAAGGCCAAGTGGCCCGGACTGACTGACAAGGCGTCCCGCCCGGGCTTCGACGTGGCGTTCGCAATCGACGTGTCCCAGCAACGGGACGCGACATCGATCGGCGTGGCCTCTCTGCGCCCGGATGGGCGGGTTCACCTCGAGGTGGTGGACCGGCGGCCGGGTACGGACTGGGTGGTTCCTGCTGTGGTGAAGCTGAAGCGGCTGCACCGGCCGTTGACGGTCGCGTTGGCGTCCTCTGGTGCGCCGGCCGGGTCGCTGATCGACGGTTTGGTGGCTGCGGGTATCGATGTGCCGGAGGACAAGGACCGTCCGCAGCGCGGGGATTTGACCGTGTTGCGTACGAATGACGTGGTCGAGGCCTGCGGTCAGATGGCCGACGCGTTGAACCAGGGCACCGCGGTGCATCTGGACCAGGCGCCGCTGACTGCGGCGGTGAACGGGGCGAGGACAAGGCGGGTGGGTGACGCGTGGGTGTTGGACCGTACGGGCTCGCTGGTCGACGTGGCGCCGTTCGTGGCGGTCACTTTCGCCCGGTGGGCGCTGCTGACGCGGGGCCCGGCTGTGCTCGATGACTATGACGTGCTGGATTCGGTGCTGTGAGGAGGGATCTCGTGGGCCCGACTCAAGGTCCGGATGGTGTCTGGTATGCGGGCGGTCATGGGCCGCCTGAGCGTGGGAGGTGGCGCCGTGTGGGGCGGGCGCTTGTCGCGCCGTTCAGGGCGCTGGGTGCGGTGTCGAAGAGGGCGCTCACGTCGCTGCCGTGGGTGTCGGGCGGTCCTCCTGTCGGGGCGGTGTCGTCGGAGCGTGCGATCGCTCTGATTCCGCTGTTCGCGTGTGTGCGCATCCTGGCGGATTCGATTGCGTCGCTGCCGGTCCAGTTGTACCGGCGGGACGGGGCGGACCGGACTCCGGTGTCGTTCGTGCCGCAGTTGCTGTTCGCTCCGGCGGCGCGGGACAACCTGTTCGAGTGGCTGCATAAGCTCGTGGTGAGCCTGGCCATGCGGGGCAATGCCTACGGGCTGGTGACGCAGCGGGATGATTTCGGGTTCCCCACGATGATCGAGTGGCTGAACCCGGATGACGTGTGGGTCGATGAGACCTCCGCGGTGCGTCCGGTCTTCTACTGGGCGGGCGTGGAGGTGCCGAGCGAGCAGATCGTCCATATTCCGTGGGTGGTGATGCCCGGCAGGGTCGTGGGTCTGTCGCCTGTGGCGGCGTTCGCCCGCACGATCGGAGTCGGGCTGTCGGCCACGGAGTACGGGCTGTCGTGGTTCGACAACGGTGGTACGCCTCCGGCGGTGATGAAGAACTCGCAGAAGACGGTCACTCCTGTCGAGTCGGAGGAGATCTCGGGGCGGCTGGCGGCGGCGATGCGGTCGCGCCGGCCGTTGGTGCACGGCTCGGACTGGGATTTCACCGCGCTGCAGGTGAACCCGGAAGAGTCGCAGTTCATCGAGACGATGCGGCTGAACGCTTCGCAGATCGCGGCGATCTACGGTGTGGCGCCGGAGATGGTCGGTGGTGAGTCCGGCGGCACCATGACCTACGCGAATGTCGAGCAGCAGGCGATCAACTTCGTCAACTTCACGTTGCGCTCGTGGCTGGTGCGGATCGAGACGAAGCTCAGTGCGCTCATGCCCGGTCGCGAGTTCGTGCGCTTTAACGCGGACGCTCTGATCCGGGCGGACACGCTGTCGCGCTACCAGGCGCACAACTTGGCGCTGTCCGCTCAGTGGAAGACCCCGAATGAGGTGCGGGCGTTGGAGGACATGCCGCCGGTGCCGTGGGGGAATGACCCGAACCCTGTCCCTGGCTCGGCCCCGGAGTCCGCGCCTGGCGCGGACGATGATCCCGAAGAGGAAGGAGCCCGCGGTGACTGACACCGAGCGGCGCTATACGAAGGTGCCCGTTGAGCTGCGGGCGTCCACCGACCGGAAGATGATCGGCGGCTATGCGGCCGTGTTCAACCGGCAGTCGTCGAACTTGGGCGGGTTCGTGGAGGTCGTCGACGCGGCGGCGTTCAACGCCTCGCGTGGGGACGGCTGGCCGGACGTGATCGCCCGGTACAACCACGACGACAACATGCTGCTGGGCTCGACCGGGGGTGGGACTCTGCGGCTCATGGTCGACGGCACCGGGCTGGACTACGAGGTGGATCCGCCTGCCGCGCGCAAGGACATCCTGGAGCTGGTGCAGCGCGGCGACGTCCGTAAGTCGTCGTTCGCGTTCCGCACGATCGAGGACGAGTGGGGCACTACCGATCAGGGTTTCCCGATGCGGACCTTGGCGAAGGTGCAGCTGGTGGACGTCGCCCCGGTCAATACCCCGGCGTACCCGGATTCCAGCGCGGGTCTGCGGTCGCTCGCGGCCCATGTCGGCGCGGACGTCGAGGAGATCCGGTCGATGGCCGAGCGGGATGAGCTGCGGAAGCTGTTCCACCGCACGGACGGGCCGGCCGCCCCGAAGCGGCAGACCCTGGGTGCGGCGGCGCGCATGGAGATGCTCGCGCGCAAGCAGGACCCGTACGTCTAGAATCAGGGATTGAGACGCGTCGGCCTAGCGGCCGGTGTCCGGCACAGGGCCGGTATGCCGATTGGTGACCCCGTCGGCACGCGTAGCACGGAAGCGGCCAGCACCGACTCTCGATTGCAGACCGGCGTCGAGCGTAGAAGCCTTCGGGCTTAGGGCGGCAAGCGGCTCCCGTTGGATTCGACTTCCGACGGGAGCATTTTCATGTCTCAGGTGGCTCAGGCTCTGCGCGAGCGCAGGGCGGGTGTGTGGGAGCAGGCGAAGGCGCTGGCCGACAAGGCCAGCGAGGAGAACCGTGCGTTCTCCGGTGAGGAAGAGTCCTCGTGGGTGGCGCTCAACGCGGAGCTTGATGCGCTGGACAAGCGCATCAAGGCGGTGCTGGAGGGCGAGCAGCGGGCGAAGGACGCCGACGAGGCGATGAACCGGCTCACCGGCGACACCCGGAAGTCGAAGAGCGGGCAGGCGTCTTCCGGGTCGGACGAGTTGCGGGCATTCGCCCGCGGTGAGGGCTCCCGGTATTTCGACGTCGTGCCGAGTGGGCCGGTCGACTACCGTGCCCTGTCGAAGCTGACTACCGGCGCGGGCGGCAACACCGTGCCGACCACGTTCTACGAGCGGCTGTTCGCTCACCTCATCGAGACGTCCGCTGTGCTGCAGACGCAGCCGACGGTGCTGAACACCAGCTCGGGTGAGACGGTGCAGGTTCCGAAGACGACCGCGCACAGCTCGGCGGCGATCGTTGCTGAGGCCGACACGATCGCGGCGTCCGACCCGGCGTTCGGCCAGATCACGCTGGGGGCGTACAAGTACGGCACGCTCATCCAGGTGTCCCGGGAGCTGGTCGACGACACGGGCGTGGACCTTGAGGGGTACCTGTCGATGCAGGCCGGCCGCGCGCTGGGCAACGCGTTCGGCGCGCACATGGTCACCGGTACCGGCACCGCACAGCCGCGTGGCATCGTCACTGACGCCACTGTCGGCAAGACCGGCGCGTCGGCTGACGGTGTCGTGACTGCGGACGACCTGATCGATCTGCAGTACTCGGTGATCGCCCCGTACCGGGCGTCAGCTTCCTGCCACTGGGTGGTGAAGGATGCCACGCTCGGTGCCCTCCGCAAGCTCAAGGGCAGTGACGGCCAGTACATCTGGCAGCAGTCTCTGGTCGCTGGGGCCCCGGACATGCTGCTGGGCAAGCCGATCATCACGGACCCGAACGTAGCGGCCGTCGGGACGTCCGCGAAGTCGGTGATCTTCGGCGACTTCAGCCAGTACTTCGTCCGTATGGCGGGCGGGGTGCGGTTCGAGCGCTCGGATGACTTCGCGTTCAATTCCGACCTGGTGACGTTCCGTGCGCTGATGCGCGCGGACGCTGCGCTGGTCGACCTGACCGGCGCGGTGAAGGTCTTCCAGGGCGCCGTGTAACGACCAAGTGAGGTCCGGCCACGACACGTTCGTGGCCGGGCCCGTCAAGGAGTGGATCACCATGCCGGAACCGAAGGTTTTCGACGAGGACACCAGCTCGTGGACGCACGGTGCAGCGATCGCCAACGCCGGTGCGACGTACACAGCAGCAGAGCAGGAGATCATCAATAACATTCTCGCGGCGCTGCGCAGCGCCGGGATCATCGCACAGGACTGATGCCTGATGAAGATCCGTATGAAGGTCGAGATGTCCGGCACCCGGAACGGTCAGCCGTGGCCGAAGCCGGGCGAGGTAGTGGAACTGCCGACCGCGGAGGCCGCGCACCTGGTCGCCTCCGGGGTCGCCGAGCAGGTAGCAGAGCCGAAGCCGGTGGAGACCGCGACGGCGCCGCCCGCTGAGACCGCCGTGCCGCCGGCCGATAAGCCCCGGGGCCGTGGCCGGCCGCCCAAGGCACGGGGGTGATCGCCGGTGGCCAATGACTACGCCACGTTGGCCACGCTGAAGCTGTCGATGGGCATCACCGACACCGACCGGGACGCCCTACTCGAGCAGGCGCTGGCTTCCGCGTCCCGCGGTATCGACCGCATGACCGGCCGACGGTTCTACCTCGACGCCACGGCGGTACAACGGACGTACAACCCGGCCGGGAAAGTCGTGCGCGATGGACCCGGTGAGCGGCTTCTCACCGACGACATCGGCGACGACGCCGGGCTGATCGTGGAGACCGGCGCCGGCGGCTCGTGGACCGCGGTCACCGACTACGAGATGACGCCGGACAACGCGCTCGCGCGCGGGCTGCCGGTGACGGGGCTGCTGCGGCCCTCGGCGGGCTGGGGATCCGGCACGGCCCGGGTGCGGGTCACGGCCCGGTGGGGCTGGCCCGCGGTGCCCGAGGAGATCGTGCAGGCCACACTCATCCAGGCGTCCCGCCTGTTCAAGCGCAAGGACAGCCCGGAGGGCGTGACCGGGTCGGCGGAGTGGGGCGTCGTCAGGCTGTCACGCCGCGACCCGGACATGTGGGCGCTGATCGAGCACTTCGTCCTTCCAGGCTTCGGATAAGGGGGCGGCGGTGCAGATCTCCGAGGTGCGTGAAGCCATTGCCGATGCGGCCCGCGCGGTTGTCCTCCCCGCGGGGTCCGGGACGCTGACGTGTACCGGGTACGTGCCGGACGCGGTGACGGCCCCGCATTTCTTCGTCGGTGAGTACAGCATCGATTTCGACAAGGCGATGCGCCGCTCGCTCGATGAGGTTGAGCTGACGTGCCGTGTCCTGGTCGGTCGGGCCGACGACAAGAGCGCGCAGAAGACGCTCGACGCGCTGCTGTCCGGGGCGGGCACTGCGTCGCTGAAGGCCGCGATCGAGGCGGCTCGCGGCGCGCCTGGCGCATACGCGCTCGGTGGCCTGGCGGACGATCTGCACCTGATGCGGATGCAGGGCTACCGCTGGTACGAGCACGCCGGCACGCAGTACGTCGGGGCCGAGCTGATCATCAAAGTCATCGGGGACGGGAGCAGCTGACGATGTCGAAGTTCGTGCTGACCAACGTGCGGCTGTTCACCGGCGGCGCCGACCTGACCGGCGCATCCAGCAAGATCGAGATCTCCAGTGAGATCGAGGACAAGGACGTCACCAACTACGCCAGCAACGGGTGGGCCGAGGTCCTCGGCGGGCTGGCGTCGGCGGAGTTCTCCGGCGAAGGCCAGTGGGAGGCGGGAGACCCGGGCCTGGTCGATGACGTGTCCTGGTCCGAGCTCGGCGGTGTCGGCCCGTGGACGATCGGCCCGGACGGTGCCGCCGTGGGCAATCTGTCGTACTTCACCAAGGCGCTGCGCGCGGACTACACGCTCGGTGAGGCGGTGGGCGAGGTCGCCCCGTGGACGGGGACGGCCAAGTCATCGTGGCCGCTGGTGCGCGGGCAGATCGCTCACCCGCCGGGCACTACCCGTACCGCGACCGGTACCGGTACTGCCCTGGACCTGGGCGCGGTGGCGGCCGGGAAGCGGCTGTATGCGTCGCTGCATGTCCTGTCGGTGGCCGGCACGACGCCGAGTATCACCGCCAGCATCGAATCGGATGACGCCTCGGATTTTCTGTCTCCGACGACGCGCCTGACGTTCGCTGCGGCGTCGGCGGTGGGCGGCCAGATCCTGCGCACGGACGGGACTGCGATCACCGATACCTGGTGGCGAGTGGCGTGGACCATCTCCGGCACCTCTCCGAGTTTCTTCTTCGTCTCTTCACTGGGAATCAGGTGATCAAGCATGGCCAAGATGGTTCTTCTGGCGGCCTTCGTCAGTCTCAACGGCACGGACCTGACCGGGTACACCCGGAAGGTTGAGCTGTCCACGGAGGTCGAGGACAAGGACGTCACGACCTACGCCAGCCTCGGCTGGAAGGAGCTCCTCGGCGGGCTGAAGTCCGGCGAGCTCAGTCTGGAGTTCCTGCAGGACATCGCTACGACCAAGATCGACAGCATCATGTGGCCGCTGCTGGGCACCGTGGTGCCGTTCGAGGTTCGCCTTGACCAGGCGGCGATGGGCGTCTCCAACCCGAAGTACAGCGGCAGCGTCCTGGTCAACGGCTGGAACCCGATCGAGGGCGGCGTGGGTGACGAGGCGTCCGTCTCTGTCGGCTACCCGACCAGCGGGGCCGTGACGAGGACGACCGCCTGATGACCTCAGATGACCGGCTCCTCGACATGGAGGTCACACACGAGGGCCTGACGTCCCTTGTGGCGGCGATCCGGGCCGAGGAGGACGGCAAGGAGCTCCGCAAGGAACTCGCGAAGAACATGCGCGAGGCGCTCAAACCCGCCGCCACGCAGGCGAAGAGCGGGATCATGTCGATGTCCTCGGCCGGGATGAGCACAGCGCCGGCGCTGCGGTCGGCGATCGCGAAGCGGATCCGGCCCGAGGTGAAGCTGGGCGGCCGGTGGACCGGCGCCCGGGTCAAGGCCCGCAAGATTCCTGGCATCCGCGGGTTCGCCAACGCGCCGAAGCGCACGCAGCGCGCCGCGGGGTGGCGCACCCAGTCCTGGGGCAACGGGGTCTGGCGCACTCAGCACGGCAAGGTCGACTGGTTCGACCGGGCCATGGAAGGCGACACCCAGCGGTACCGGCGTGCGGTGCTGGATGCGATGGAAGCGATGGCCCGCCGGATCGCCGACCGGGCCCGATAGGAGCAGCACATGTATCTGGTCTACACGCCCGAAGGGGCCGACGATCCGCAGCGGTGGAAGTACGACCCGCGGAAGCTGATGACGGTGGAGCGCGAGGACATCGAGCGGCGAACGGGCCGCGACTTCGCCGACTTCGTCAAGGGCGTCGTCGCGGGCAACAGTCTGTGCCGGCGCGCGCTCCTCTTCACCTTCCTCCGCCGCGATCACCCCAAGACGCGTTTCGAGGACGTGGAATTCGCGTGGGATGAGCTGGAGCTGCAGTTCTCCAGGTCCGAGTACCTGGAGATGCGGGAGAAGGCCCTGGAGACCTTCAACGGGGACGAGCTGGCTGCCGCCCTCCGCGAGATCGACAGTGAGCTGGAGACCGCCTACGACGACACTGAGGACTCGGGAAAAGCCCGGCCGCCGACCGCCGGCTGAGGCACCTCGGCAACGCCGCCCACCTGCTGGGCATCCGCCCGTGGGAGTGGGGCCTGATGACAGTGGAGTGGGCCGACGCGTCCCTTGACTGGCTGGCCGCCTATGAGAAGTCCCAGCAAGAAGCCAGCGACAAACTGAAGAAGGCAGGGTGACCCATGTCCTCCGATACCTCCCTGGTCTTCAACCTGGTCGCGCGGGACCGGGCCTCGGCGACGATGGAGCGGATGAAGGACCGCATGTCCACTGCGGCGGCCGGGATCGGCGCCGGGGTGGCCGCGGCTCTGGGTGTCGGCGTTACGGCGAACCTGGATATGGAGGCGGCGAGCGACAAACTGGCCGCTCAGCTGGGTGTGGGTCCGGCGAAGGCGGCGGAGCTGTCGAAGGTGTCCGCGTCGGTGTACGCGAATGCGTGGGGCGAGTCGACGACCGATGTCAACGAGGCGGTCAAGGGCGTCTATCAGCAGATCGGCGACACCTCGGCGGCCGAGGGCGGCCTGGAGGGCGTCACCACCAAGGTTATGGCCCTGTCGCAGACGTTCGACCAGGACCTGGCGGTGACCACTGCTGCGGTCGGCCAGATGATGAAGACCGGCATGGCCAAGGACGCCGACGAGGCGCTGGACATCATCACCGCGGGCATGCAGGCCGGGGTGAACAAGAGCGATGACTTCCTGGAGACGCTGAACGAGTACGGGACGCAGTTCCGTGATTTGGGCCTCAACGGGGCGACTGCCACGGGTATTTTGCAGCAGGGGCTGCAGGCCGGCGCGCGCGATGCCGATGTCGTGGCGGACGCGATGAAGGAACTGAACATCCGTGTCAAGGACGGGTCCGCGGCCGAGGGCTTGAAGAAGCTCGGGCTGGACGCTGACGCGATGGCTGATGCTTTCGCCAGCGGTGGGCCCAAGGCCACTGAAGCTCTCCAGGAGATCACGGACAAGCTGCGGGGGGTCAAGGACCCATCGGATCGTGCGCGGATGGCTGCGGCCTTGCTGGGCACTCAGTCCGAGGATCTTTCGCAAGCGCTGTATGCGATCAATCCTGATTCTGCTGTCGCCGCGATCGGAAAGGTCGAAGGAGCGGCCAGCAAGATGGCCACTACGGTCGGGGACAACCCGGCGGCTGCGCTGGAGTCGTTCAAGCGCAAAGCGATCATGGAGCTGTCCGAGATCGCCGGGCACTTCGTCACCTGGGCGATGGACAACCAGGAGATCGTGAAGCCGCTCGGTATCGCCCTGGGCGGTATCGCTCTGACCATCCTCGCGATCAAGGGCGGCATGCTGGCCTGGGCCGCCGCGCAGACCGTCTGGGCCGCGGCTACAGGCATTGCCACGGCAGCTCAGTGGCTGTGGAACCTTTCGATGTGGGCTTGGCCGGGCACGTGGATCATCGCCGCCATCCTGCTGGTGATCGGCGCGATCGTCCTGCTGTGGATGAAGTCCGAGACTTTCCGCAAGATCGTCACCGGGGCCTGGAACGGCATCAAGAGCGCGGCCATGGCCGTCGGCGGCTGGTTCAAAAACACCCTGTGGCCGTGGATCAGGGGCGTGTGGGACAACATCGGCAAGGGCGCGGGCAGCATGTGGCGCACCGTCAAGGGCTGGTGGAACACCATGGTCAACTTTGTGTCCAACATCCCCGGCCGGATCAGCAGGGCCGCGAGCGGCATGTGGAACGGCGTCAAGAGCGCATTCAGGTCCGCGATCAACTGGATCATCGGTAGGTGGAACAGCTTCAGTTTCACCATCGGCGGCGGCTCGGTGATGGGTGTCAGCATCCCCTCGGTCACCCTCGGCACGCCCAACATCCCTTACCTGGCCAAGGGCGGGTTGATCAATCAGGCCGGTACTGCGGTGGTCGGCGAGGCCGGGCCGGAGCTGCTGCACCTGCCCCGCGGCGCCGGGGTGACACCTCTGTCTCGCGGCGGCGGTTCCGGCGGAGCGGTGGTCGTGTCCTTCGATTTCGGCCGCGGCGAGGACGACCTGACCCGCCTGCTCCGCAAGGCGGTCCGCGTCCGCGGCCGCGGCAACGTCCAGGTCGCGTTCGGAACCGGGTGAGGAGGTAGATCGTGGCATTCCCACAGAGCCCGCTCGACGTCGCCGTCGAGCTGAGCATCGACGGCATCTGGACCGACAACACGAGCGACGTCTATCTGCGAGACCTCATCACTATCACCCGGGGTCGGCAGGATGAGGCGAGCGCAGTCGACCCCGGCTCATGCTCATTGACCCTCAACAACCGGGACGGCCGCTACAGCCCGCGCAACCCGCGCTCGCCGTACTTCGGGAAGATCGGCCGCAATACGCCGATCCGCGTCTCGGTCAACGAGGGCACGCCGTACCTCGACCTACCCGGGACGTCAGCGGACGAGGCCAGCACGCCGGACACCGCAGCCCTGGACATCGCCGGGGACATCGACATCCGGGTCGATGCGACGCTCAGCAACTGGACTACCTACACCCAGAGCACGACCACGCATCTGGTCGGCAAGTTCGCGTTCGCGTCCGGTACGAAGTCGTGGTTCTTCGGTACGCGCGACGAGGCGCTGTTCTTCGAGTGGTCGGCCGACGGTATCGACACCGTGTCGGCGTCGTCGACTGTGCCTCTGCCCCTGACGTCGAGTGGCCGGATAGCGGTGCGCGTCACGCTGGACGCCGACAACGGGGCGACCGGCCGCACGATCCGCTTCTACACCGCGGTCTCCGGCACCTCTGGCCCGTGGACACAGCTCGGTGACGACGTGGTGCAGGCCGGGGTCACGAGCATCTTCACCAGCGATGTAGCGCTACGCGTGGGCCGCGCCACGAACGTCAAGTTCACCCACCCACGGGGCCGCTGCCACGCTGTGGAGATCCGTAGCGGCATCGACGGGACGGTCGTAGCGAACCCGGACTTCGGCGCGCAGACGGTCGGCGCGGCGAGCTTCACCGACGGCGCTGGCCTGGTGTGGACGATGAACGGCGGCACGTCGATCACCAATCGGCGTACCCGTTTCGTGGGCGAGGTCAGTAGCTGGCCCACTCGCTGGGACGTCTCCGGCAACGACGTGTGGGTGCCGATCGAGGCCGCGGGCATCCTGCGCCGCCTCGGACAAGGCGCCAAGGCCCTGGACTCCACCCTGCGGCGGAGTATCCCCTCGCACGGACCGCTGGCGTACTGGCCGATGGAGGAAGGGGAGAAGGCCAGCCAGGCGTCGAGCCCGGTCGCTGGTGTGGCGCCGCTCTCGCTGAGCCGCGTCAACTGGGCCAGCGTTGACAGTCTGGCCAGCACCAGGGCGCTCCCGGCCCTGGCCAGCAGCGGCAGCGATCTGCCGATGATGCACGGCAAGGTCCCCGCCCCTGCCGAGACGCTCACCAGCTGGAGCGTGCGATGGGTCTACCGGCTGGACTCCATCCCCTCCAGCCTGCGGACGTTCATGCGGATCAAGTCCACCGGGACCGTCACTGAGTGGTACATCCAGCAGCAGGACAGCCTGAGCCGCATCTTCGGCCGGGACTCCGACGGCGCCACCGTCTTCACCCTCGATGTCGCCACGGCCAACAATCTGTTTAACGAGTGGATCTACGTCAGGGTCACCGCCACGCAAAACGGCGGGAACGTCGACTGGGGTTTGGCCTGGTTCAACATCAGCGGGGACGCCGGCGGAACCAGCGGCTCCTACGCGGGCACCGTCGGCCGGCCGACCGGTCTGGCCTCTCCGCCGGATGGCTACAGCCCGCTGCTGGACGGGATGGCCCTCGGCCACCTCTCCGCCTGGCCCTCGTACACGACCTTGGCCTACGAGGGAGCGGTCGACGCGTGGGCCGGAGAGACCGCTGGTGGCCGCCTGGCTCGGCTGGCCAGTGAGGAGACGCTGCCGCTCACGGTACTGGGCGACGCTTCAGAGCAGGTGGGAGCGCAAAATCCGGACCTCCTGCTGGCCCTGCTCCAGGAGGCCGCCGACGTCGACGGCGGGATTCTGCACGAGCAGCGCGAGAGTGTGGGCCTGACCTACCGCGACCGTGGGTCGCTGTACAACCAGCCCGTCACCCTGGCGCTCGACTACACCACGCCCGGGCACGTCGCTCCGCCTCTGGAGCCGGTCGATGACGACCAGCAGCTCCGCAACGACTTCACGGTCACGCGCGGCGGCGGGTCGTCGGCACGCGCGGTCCTCGAGGAGGGCGCGCTTTCGGTTCAGGCCCCGCCGGACGGCGTCGGCGTCTACGACGAGTCGGTGGACCTCAACCTCTACGTCGACAGCCAGCCCGAGCCGATCGCCTACTGGCGGCTGCATCTGGGCACCTGGGATGAGGCTCGCTACCCGACAGTGCGCGTCGACCTCGCTGCGGCGCCCAGCCTGATCGATGCGGCGACCACGCTGGACAGTGGCGACCGGCTGACGATCGCCAATCCGCCGGATTGGCAGCCGCCTGGGCCGATCGATCTGCTGGTCAGCGGCTACACCGAGAGCCTCGGCGCGTTCGACTGGGACATCGCCTTCAGCTGTGCCCCGGCCGGGCCGTGGACAGTGGGGGTCGCGGACAGCGAGGTGGCCCGGGCGGACACCGACGGCTCAACGCTGGCTGCCACCGCGACCAGCACCGGCACGAGCCTGTCAGTCGCGTCGGGCTGGTACGAAGACTTCGAGGACACCGACTACGCGGTGGCCATCTCGGGCACGTGGGCGCGCACCGACTCCGAGTCGCACGCGGGAGCCTGGTGCCTGCGCTCGGCGGTCATCACGCACAACGAGACCACGGACGCGGTCGTGACCGTGCCCGCGGGCGCGCAGACCGTCCAGTTCTGGTACCGGGTGTCCAGTGAGAGTGGCTGGGACTTCTTCCGCTTCCTCGTCGACGGGGTGCAGCAGCTGGAGGCGTCGGGGGAAGGGGTGTGGACGCAGTCGGCGGTGTTCGACGTCACCGGCGCCTCGGAGTTGACGTTCCGGTACGTGAAGGACCCGAGCACGACCGCCGGCTTGGATGCCGCGTTCATCGACGATTTGTCGTTCGTCGTCGGGCCCGTGTGGACGACGGATGTGGCTGAGGCTCCCTTCGATGTGCGGGTCGGGGGCGAGGTCATGACGGTGACCGCGGTCACCGGCACCAGCTCGCCGCAGACCTTCACCGTTACCCGCTCCGTCAACGGTGTGGTCAAGGCCCACTCCGCGGGCACGGATGTCCGTCTCGCCGAGCCCGCTTACGTCGCACTCTGAGAAGGGCAGGACCGGATGACGGCATGGCAGCCGGGGATGCGGATCACCGCGGACCGTCTCAAAACGTTCACCCCCACCACGACCGCGAACACGGGCATAGTGACGATCGGCACGGACTGGACACTGCTCGACGAAAACGCGGTGAAGGTGTCGGGGACCGCCCATATCTTCATCCGACTCCAGCGGGCGTCGACCAGCCTCACCGCTGACGCCGCCGGGAACCTCGCCGACACCACTATGTTCACCGTCAACGCGGGGTGGCGTCCGAACACCGTGTTCGGAAACGAGCGTCTGACCTTCATCATTGCTGACGGCTTCGGCCACGGCTCCGCGCTCCTGGCCTCCGACACCGGTGTCTGTGCCGCCGCGAGCTGGATCCCCAGCCAGTCCATCACGACCGACCGGTGGCTCAGAATTATGCTGACCTACGCGGTGTAACCCGCCCGCTCGATCCTGCCGCCCCGCGCCGTCTGGCCCGGGGCTTTCGTATGCCCTGGAGGATCCAATGGCTACTCCCCTGTCCGCGACGTGGCAGCTCGCGGCGCTCAAAGCTGAGGGCTGCAAGGTCGTCGAGTACAAGTCCTGGCGGACGCACAACCGGAATCACAAGGGCGCGTGGGGCCCGGTGAACGGGGTGATGATCCATCACACCGTGACCTCCGGGACAGCCTTGTCGGTCCGTCTCTGCTACGACGGGTACAGCTCCCTCCCTGGGCCGCTGTGCCACACGGTCGGCGCGAAAGACGGCACGCTCTACATGGTCGGCAACGGCCGCGCCAACCACGCCGGAAGCGGCGACGACGACGTGCTCCGAGCGGTCGTCGACGAGCGGGACCTGCCGCCGGACAACGAGGCGAACACCGACGGCAACCGGCACTTCTACGGCATCGAGCTGATCAACCTCGGTGACGGGAAGGACCCGTGGCCGCCCGAGCAGGTCGATGCCGCGGCACGCTGGGCTGCCGCTTTGTGTCGCGCGCACGGCTGGAACGAGCGCTCGGTGATCGGCCACCTGGAGTGGCAGCCAGGGAAGATCGATCCCCGCGGCTTCACCATGAACACGTTCCGAACCCGCGTGAAATCCCTGCTGTCCAAGCCCGCCGGCTGGCAGCCGTCCCCGCCCGCCCCGGCCCCGCAGGAGACCGACATGCCGCACACTCTCGGCCGCTACGACACCAAGGACCGGCCCCTCATCCCCGGCAAGTGGACGACCCTCACGATCGACGGAGTCGACCTCATCGCCGGCGCCACCGCCTACCAGGCCATGGTGCAGCTCACCGCGTCCGTGCCCGAAGGGGCCACGCTGCAGGGCCGCTTCTACCACTCCCGGCCGGACGGGTCCCGCTGGGACTCCGGCATCACCGAGCGCCTGGGCACTGCGGGGCACACCTTCGCCGATTTCCACAATGCGGGCAGCGTGAAGCCCGACGAGAAGGTCCGCTTCGAAGCCGTGTACTACCCGGTTGACCCGGCCGACCAGAAGTCGATCACCGTCACCACGAGCCGCGCCCGCGGCCTGTACTGGAAGTGAGGCACCCCATGGCCACGCATGCCCCCATAGAAGCCAAGGTCAAGTCGGCGACTGCGACGGCGCTCATCGTCGGCGCGCTGATCGAA
>DOWQ01000543.1:0-411 GCA_003519485.1 Streptomyces sp.
GCCCCGTCCCCCGAACCGCAGCCGCCCGGGACCGGCGGGCCATGAGGGCGCGCGCCGGTCCCGGGCGGGACGGGGCGATGCGGTCCCGGGCGGCGTGGGGAGACCGCGGCCGGAAGGGGAGCGGGCCTAGCGGGACTCGGCCGCCACCAGCTCCGCGATCTGGACGGCGTTGAGCGCCGCCCCCTTGCGCAGGTTGTCGCTGGTGCAGAACAGCGCCAGCCCGTGCTCCGCCGTCTCGTCCGCGCGGATGCGGCCCACGTACGTCGGGTCCTGGCCAGCGGCCTGGAGCGGCGTCGGGATGTCGGAGAGGACGACACCGGGGGCGTCCGCGAGCAGCTCCGCGGCACGCTGCGGGCTGATCGCCCGGTCGAAGCGCGCGTTGATCTGCAGCGAGTGGCCGGTGAAGACGGG
>DOWQ01000543.1:457-5048 GCA_003519485.1 Streptomyces sp.
GCACGTTGAAGGCGATCGGACGCACGTACGCGCGCGGCTCCGGGAACTCCACGGCCGAGCCGTCGTGGGCCAGCTCGGTGGCCGACTCGGCGACCTTCCTGACCTGCTCGTCCAGCTCCGACACGCCGCTCAGGCCGCTGCCGGACACCGCCTGGTACGTCGCCACGACCAGGCTCGCCAGCCCCGCCTCGGCGTGCAGGGGCCGCAGCACGGGCATGGCGGCCATGGTGGTGCAGTTCGGGTTGGCGATGATGCCCTTCGGCCGCTGCGCGACGGCGTGCGGGTTGACCTCGGAGACGACGAGCGGCACCTCGGGGTCCAGCCGCCAGGCGGACGAGTTGTCGATCACCACGGGGCCCTGCCCGGCGACCTTCTCGGCCAGCGCGCGCGAGGTCGCGCCGCCCGCGGAGAAGAGCACGATGTCCAGGCCGGAGTAGTCCGCCGTGGCCGCGTCCTCGACGGTGATTGCGTCGCCCTGCCAGTCCAGCGTCCGCCCGGCCGACCGGGCCGAGGCGAAGAGCCGCAGCTGCTCCACGGGGAAGCCGCGCTCGGCGAGCATCCTGCGCATCACACCGCCGACCTGGCCGGTGGCTCCGACGATTCCGATCCTCATGGGTCGCCTTCCTCTGGGTCCGTATACGGCGGGGCGGGCACTCCGGAGAGCACCCGCCCCGCCGTCCAGTGTCTCAGGCCGCTACGGAACGACCTTTCCGATCTTGACGCTGCCACTGCCGGTGACCGTCCCGGCACCGTTCAGCAGGCTGACCTCGCCGAAGAACTCGCGCCCTTCGGGAGCCGCCCCCGCCACCAGAACCTCCGCGCTGACCTGCGCGGACGCGCCGTTGCCGAGTTTCACGACTGCGGAATCGTCAACCTTGACCTCACCGAGTGACGAGGCGAAATACACATCGCGGTAGTCGTACTCGGTGGTGCCGGCCGGCACCGCGTAGCCGTCGACCACGATGGTGTACGTGCCCGGCTCGGGCTCGATCAGGGTCACCGACTCCTCGGAGTCGCCGTCCGCGTCCGAATCGATGAGCCTTCCGTCACGCAGCAGGCTCAGGTCCAGGTCCGCCCCGGTGTCTGCGGCTCCGCCGATCACCACGTCGAGCCGGGAGACCCCGTCGGGGACCACGACGGTCGTCTCCTGGGACTCGCCCTCGCCGATGGCGGGGCGGGCGTTCTTCGCCGAGCCCAGCTCGCCGCCGCGCAGGCTGCCCTCGATGGCCGCGAAGTCGTTCGTGGCCTTCCACTCCACGGCGGCCGGCGTGCCGATCCGCGCCTCGGGGATCGTCTGCACGGCCGGGTCGAAGGTGGTGCCGAGCACGGTCGCCGTCACCTTGTACGGGTTGCGGAGCAGCGGCGAGGTGCGCCGGGACTCGACCTCGATCTCCCAGACGCCCGGCATCGGGTCCTCGTAGGACCGCTTGCCCGGGTCACAGCTGTTGGCCGGGTTGTAGTGCGGATAGCAGTAGATGGTGCTGGTCGGGTCGGCGGGCACGCCGTACGGGTTGATGGCGACCCACCGGGTCTGGCTGTCGCCGGTGAGCCCGGCCATCGCCACTTCGAGGGTCCCGGCGCCTTCCGGCACGGTGACGAAGTAGGACGTGTTCATGTTGCGCTCCGCCGTGCCGGACTTCTCGACCGCGTACGACGGCGCGTCCAGCGGGTCGGCGGCGACGACACTGGCGAGGATCTGCTTGTCGGTCCCCCGGGTGCGCCGGTCGTCCAGCTCCAGTACGGCGCTGTGGAAGCCGGCCTCACCGGGCTCCGCCTCGACCCGGACGGTGACCGGCTCGTTCAGCGGCAGCCGCAGCTGCCCGCCGCCGACGATCCGGAAGGTGCCGTCGTTGTTCTCCCAGCCCAGCCGGTGGCGCAGCGCGCGGTCGGGGCCGCTGGTGCGGGTGATCGTCACGTCGTACGTACGGGACTCGCCGGCCTCCAGGCCGCCTTCCCGGTCGTAAATCCCGGTGCCCTGGCCCGGGGTCTCCAGATAGCGGGCGAGCACGGTGTCCACCGGAGCGGAGACGGTGTACTCATGGGCGGTCGCGCCGCGGCGTACGGCCGTCCACGCGTCCTCGATGTCCATGAGCCCGGCGCCCTGCTCGTACGCCTGGAAGCCCTTGATGCGGTCGGCGGTGCTGGTCAGCGCGGTGCGCAACTTCGCCGGGGTGAGGTCGATCCGCTGCTGCTCGGCGGCCGACAGCAGGAGCGCGGCGGCGCCCGCGGCCTGCGGGGAGGCCATCGACGTGCCCTGGAGCATCCCGTAGCCGGGCGGCAGTTCGTAGCCCGCCTCGGCGACCGGCTGGCCGGGCTGCCAGGTCGGGACGGTGTTGATGGAGGCGCCGGGCGCGGCGAGGGTCGGCGTGAAGCCGCCGTCCTCGCGCGGGCCGCGGGAGGAGAAGGGCATCATCGAGTACTTGGTCTTCATGACCGAGCCGTAGTTGGCGGCCCAGGTCTCGCGGGACGCGGAGGCCCCGACGCTGATGACCTTGTCGGCGAGCGCGGGGTCGCCGATGGTGTTGGCGCCCGGACCGCTGTTGCCGGCGGAGATGACGAGCTGGACGCCGTAGGTGTCGATGAGCCGGTTGTAGAGCTCGGCGCGGGCGTTGTTGCCGTCGTTGAGCGGGGGCAGCCCGCCGATGGACATGTTGACGATGTCGACGCCGCGGTCGACCACCAGGTCGATCATGCCTTCCGTGAGGGCGATGTTGGTGCAGCCGCCGCTCCAGGTGCAGGCGCGCGAGGAGACGACCTGCGCGCCGGGGGCGGCGCCGTCCATCCTGCCGCCGAAGAGGCCGTTGGCGGCGGTGATGCCCGCGACGTGCGTGCCGTGCGCGGACTGGACGACGCCGATGTTGACGAAGTCGGCCGTCTTGCCGACCCAGTCGCCGCCGTACGGGTCCATGGGAACGTCCGCGCGGGTCTCCACCACGAAGGGGATCCGCTCGGAGATCGCCGTGTCCGGGTCGTCGGTGCCGAAGTGGCCGACCTGGTGGCCGTCCCCGTACGGCTTCATGGCCTTCTCGTCGCCGAAGTCGCCGTCGTCGTCGAGGTCCACGCGGACGGTCCCGGCGGCCGGGTCGTACAGGACGCCCCAGCGGTCGGTGGTGTCACCGTCGCGGTTGAGGTCGCCGGCCATGTCGCCGCCGGTCGTCGCGGACTCGGCGAACCGGCTGATCCGGTAGGAGCCGTCCGGCGCGGTCCAGGTGCGGCCGGCGTAGCTGAACGAGGAGCCGGTGACGTCCGTGATCATGGGGCGCCAGGTGCCGTCGCCGTCCACGATCGGGTCGGTCGCGGTCACCCAGTCGGTGATCTTGCGCTCGCCGGTGGTGGTGGTCCGCAGGGCCGGGTGTCCGAGGTCGACGCCGGAGTCGAGGACGCCGATGGTGATGCCGCGGCCGTCGGCCTTGCGGTGGTCCTCGACGAAGTCGACGGCGCCGGTCTCGTGGGACGGCTGGTAGGGGTTCTCGGCCGGCGTGCGCTTGTCCGGTCCGGGGTACGAGCCGTGACCGGCCGTCTTCTCCCCCTTGGCCCGGTCGCCGCCCGGCGTCGGGTCGGGCAGCTCGACCTCCTGCCGGAGGTCGATGCCGTGCACGGCGGAGAGCTTCTCGGCCCTGGCGATGGCAGCGTCGGCCCGGCCGGTGGGCACGGTGGCGCGCACGTAGCCGAGCTTGTCGTACGTACGGCCGACGGAGGCGCCCTTGACGGACTCCAGCTCGTCCGTGACCTTCTCGGTCGCGCCGGGCGCGGTGGCGAGCATCATCGTGACGTTCTTGTCACCGCCGGACTTGGCCTCGGCGAGCAGATCGGCGTCGGCGGAGCCGAGCTTGTCGCCGGAGGACTTGACCGGGGCGGGGGAGGAGCCGGGGCCGCCGTCCGCGGCGAACGCGGGAACGGGGCCGACCGCGGCGAGCGCGGCGACGAGGCCCGCGGCGATCGCGGCGCGGGCCGCGCGTCTCGGGCCGGGCGAGGGCTCGGGTATCGGTGAAGAAGGCATGGTCACCCTTGTTCGGAAATCGGATCCGGATGACCGCACTTATATGTAAGCGGCGGCGATTTGGGGAGAGCCGCACGGGTGCGAATGCGGCCGTGGCACATTCCCGCCACTCACCATGCCGGACATAACGGTATCAACAGGCAAAAAACGTGCCCTGGTCCGCTGGTGACTCCGAAGCCGCGCGGGCCGGCCCGCAGCGCACGTCGCACTCGCCGGCTCAACCGGTCCGGGTGAACGGCCGGTGAGCGGCCGCCGTCCGGCGGATCGGCGGTGGATGGCCATCGTTTCCCCAGAGATCCATGTGCGGCGATCGGCGCCCGGCGTTCCGGTGACGTTCAAGCGCAGGCCACCCCAGGTGCCAAGCATCCGGAGTGAGCGGGAAATCCCCGTGCCACCGCTTTCGCGCGCTTCACCCGAAGGGTCACGAATGTCCCGGATCAGGTCCGCCGCCTCCGCAGTCCTCGACCGTCGTTCCGTGCTCGCGGCGCTCGGCGCCGTCGGCGCCTCCGCGGGCATCGGCATGGCTCTCGGCCCCGGCAGCGGCTCGGCCGAGGCCATGCCGACGCTCCGCAGCCGTCCCGCACCCAGCCC
>DOWQ01000546.1 GCA_003519485.1 Streptomyces sp.
GCCCCGAGCAGCGATCCCGCGACGCCCGGCTCGGCGAGCTCTACGACGGCGAGTCGGACGTGTCGTACGACTGGCTGTGGCACGGCACCCCGCTGGACACCGCCGACGACGAGTCGTTCACCTACCGCCACCACCACTGACCGGCGCCCTGGAGGTCCCGTGCCCACCCCCTACGATTCCGACACCGACCGTGTCTACGAGCGGGCCGGGTTCGGCGCCGCGGTCCGCCGGGGCAGCCGCCCCGCCCTCGTCGTGGTGGACTTGACTCGCGGCTTCACCGAGCCGGAGTTCCCCACCGGCGGCGACCTCACCTCCACCGTCGAGGCGACGGCGGAGCTGGTGGCCGCCGCCCGCACCGGCGGCGTCCCGGTGCTGTGGACCGTCATCGCCTACACCCCGGCCGAGGCCGATGGCGAGGCGGTCACCTGGCTGGCCAAGGCACCCGGCATGCGCTCCCTGCGCGAGGGCGGCGAGGCCGTCGCGCTCGACCCCCGGCTGCCCTACGAGGAACAGGACCATCTGATCGTGAAGAAGGGCGCCTCCGCCTTCTTCGGCACCCCGCTGGCCCCGCTGCTCACCGGCCTCGGCTGCGACACGGCGGTGGTGTGCGGCGCCACGACCAGCGGCTGCGTACGCGCCACCGCCGTGGACGCCGTCCAGTACGGATGGCCCGTACTGGTCCCCGCGGACGCCTGCGGTGACCGGGCCGCCGACCCGCACGAGGCCGCCCTGTTCGACATCCAGGCCAAGTACGGGGATGTCGTGGGCCGGGCGGACGGTGTGAAGTACCTGATGACGAAGGGAGCCTGAGACCATGACACTGCCCTCCGGAGCCGTACCGGCTCCCGCTCGGCAGCCCGAGGGATCGCCGCGCCCGCAGCAGCGGGTCCTGACGCAGCCCGCCCTGGCCGACCTCGCCGAGGTGCCGGCCCGCAGCCGCTGGGTCCGCAGCGGCAGCGTACGCCTGCACGCCCTGGACTACGGCGGTGACGGCGTTCCGCTGCTGGTCCTGCCGGGCATCACCAGTCCGGCGGTGACCATGGACTTCGTGGCCCGCGCATTGACCGACGTGGCGCGCCCGGTTGTGCTGGACATCCGGGGGCGCGGGCTGAGCGACGACGCCGACGACCACTCCCTCGAAGCGCTCGCCGCCGACACCGAGGCCGTGATCGAACAACTGGAGCTGGCCGATCCGGTGCTGCTCGGCCACTCCATGGGCGCCCGTATCGCCGCCGCCACCGCGGTGCGCGGGCGCGTACCGCTGGGGGGCACCCTGCTGGTCGACCCGCCGATGAGCGGGCCCGGCCGCGGCCCGTACCCGACGACGCTGGCCGCGTTCACGCGGCAGCTGTACCAGGCGCGGCGGGGCACGGACGCCGACGAGGTCGCCGTCTTCTGGCCGACCTGGCCACGCCGCGAACTGGAGCTGCGCGCCCGCTGGCTCGCCAGCTGCGGCCTGGAGGCGATCGAGGGCGCCCACCACGGCTTCGAGAGCGAGGACTTCTTCGACTGGTGGCCGCGGGTACCGGGCCCCACCACCCTGCTGTACGGGGCGGACAGTCCCGTCGTCACCGCGGCGGACGCCGCCGAGGCCGCCGCCCGAAACCCCACGGCGCGGACGGTGCGTATCCCGGACGCCGGCCACATGGTTTTCTGGGACAACCCGCAGCCTGCCCTGGACCTGCTGCACGAAGCCCTGACACGCACCATCGACCCAGCCCTCCCAGACGACAGCGGTGCCATGACCTCCTCGTCCTCCGCCCCCCACAACGCCACCGACCTCGCCGCTCCCCGGGAGCTCACGCACGCGCCCGGCTATCTGGCCCGGCGGATGTACCAGGCATACCTGGCCGCCTGGCTGCACGGCGTCGACGCGACGCTGACCGGCCCCCAGTTCGCCGTGCTGCAGATCACCGGCGAGAACCCCGGCTCGGACCAGCGTTCCATCGCCGCCCTGGCCGCACTGGACAGCTCCACCATGGCCGACGTCGCCCGCCGCCTGGAGAACCGGGGCCTGCTCGCCCGCACTCCCTCACCAGCCGACGCCCGGCGCAAGCTTCTCGACCTCACCGAAGAGGGCCGCGCCACCGTCCATGACGCCAACCGGAGGGCCCGCAAGCTCGACGAGGAGCTCATGCGGCCGATCCCGCCGGAACAGCGCGCCCAGGTACTGGAGCACCTGTCGACGCTGGCCGACCACTGGGAGCAGCTCAGCCAGGAGGGCTGACCGCCACCGGCCCGCCCCCTCCCCCACTCTCTTCCCATGCCCGGAAGCCTCTGCGCCGCGCGCTGCCCCTGAAGGCGGCTCGCGGCGCCGTGGGGCTCCTGAGCATGCCGAACCACGGAGGAAACCGTGACAGACCACCACATCGGCCTTATCGTCCCCAGTTCGAACCTCACCATGGAGACCGAACTGCCGCGCCTGCTGCGAGCCCGCGAAGCCGCCGAGCCCGGCGACAGCTTCGTCTTTCACAGCAGCCGGATGCGCATGAAGCACGTCACGCCCGAGGAGCTGCGGGCAATGAACGCGCAGACCGAGCGGGCCGCCCTGGAGCTGGCCGACACCCGGCCGGACGTCGTGGCCACCGCCTGCCTCGTCGCCATCATGGCGCAGGGGCCGGGCCACCACTGCACCGCCGAGGACGAGATCACCGCCGTACTACGCGGGCAGGGCGCGCAGGCCCCGGTGGTCTCCAGCGCGGGCGCCCTGCTCGACGGCATCGCGGCGCTGGGCGCGAAGAAGGTCGCCATCGTCACGCCGTACATGAAGCCGCTCACGCGCCTGGTCGCCGAGTACATCGAGGACGCGGGCGTCGAGGTGGTGGACGCGCTCAGCCTGGAGGTGCCCGACAATCTGGCCGTCGCCCGGCTCGACCCCCAGGACCTGCGCGAGCACTACAAGCGGCTGAAGCTCGGTGACGCGGACGCCGTGGTGCTGTCGGCGTGCGTGCAGATGCCGTCCCTGCCGGCCATCCAGCCGGTCGAGGACGAACTGGGGCTGCCGGTGCTGTCGGCGGCAACCGCCACGGCCTTCCGCATCCTCACCGAGCTGGGCCTGCCACCGCTCGTGCCGGGCGCGGGCCGCCTGCTGGCGGGCACGGAGGCCGGCGCACCCGGCGCGTGACCCGCGCGGCGCCTGGAACCGGGGTCTGCCCCGGACACCATCACGTCGAGAGGCCCCGGACAGGGCACGGGAAGGCCCCGTCGGCCACGGCCACAGCACCACCACCGGCGCTGAGGCCCGCACCTGCATGCCTGGACGGTCCGCAGAGACGGCGGACACGTTGGTGGCATGTCGAGCGGATGCTGGTGGCGGGGCGGGGCGGGGCGGGGCGGGCAACGTCCTGCGCTGTCGTGAAGGGACGCATTTCCGGTGCGGCGCCTGAGCTGAGGTGAGGCGCGTACGGCGGGCGTTCTTCACCACTGACCAGCGGAGCCGGTTATGGGACGTCGACGACGAGGTAGCCGTCGATGCGGCGTACGTGGTCGCTGTCGGGGTCGGGCGGGAGTGTGTGGCCGAGCTGTTCTCCGCGGACTTCACCGATCCACTGGTCGTGCTGATACTCGTGGTTGATGAGTGTGGTGAGCAGGTGGGTGGCGACGATCGTGAGCTGCTGGGGGGCTGAGACCTGGCCGGCGGAAATGGCGGTCATGCGGGCGTGTACGCGTTCGGCGACGGTGGTGCGGAAGTCGGTGAGTCGTTCGACGGTGGGCAGGGTGCCGCGGAACTGTTCGGGGTTGGCCGAGTCCATCAGTGCGTCGAGGGCCGGGTCCGGGCTGGGTTCGGCCGCGGTGAGGTTGCGGATCATGAAGTGGGCGACGTGGGCCTGGTGTCCGAGGTGCCAGCCGATGGCGCTGGAGTTCTCGTGCGGGCGCCAGGTCACCTCGTCGGGGGTGAGGTCCGTCCACAGGTCATCGGTATAGGCGCGGGCGCGGTCGTACTCGCGCAGCAGTGCTTCGATCTGGTGCATGAGGTCGCTCTCTTCGGGGTGGGAGAGGTGGTCACGGTGCGGGGACAGTGTGGGCCGGAGGCATGGACAGGACGGTGTGCGGCGCGCTCCGCGGCGGCGAGCGCGCCCTCCACGTGCCCCGCGTGGTCGGGGGCGGTCTCGGTCGACGCCCAGTGCAGTCGGCCGTCCAGCGCGGGCCGCTGGTACAGGGGGTGGCCGAAGAGGGAGTGGTCGGCCGAGCGGTGCACGGCCGGCGGTGCGGTCCAGCGTTCACTGCTCCAGTCCTGGATGTGCAGCGTCTCGGGATCGGCGGCGGCCGGGCCGAAGAGCTGCCCCAGCTGGGTACGCACGGCTTGCTCGAAGTCGGGCCCGACGGCCTGGGCCGCGGCGAAGCCGAACAGCGCGGCGGTCGGGCGCCGCAGCGACAGTCGGGTGGTCTTCAGCTCTTCGGCTGCCAAGATCCGGTCACTCCAGGAGTCTAGAGCTGAATTGGACCGGCCTGACCGAGAAGTCCCATCGGAACGCGTCGAGTCGGGCCTCGCGCTCGTCCAGCCAGCGCTCTCGTCCTTGCAGTGTCCCCTTTTGAAGGACTCGATGGCTTTGTCGAGCAGTGGCGAAGGCAGTCGATGAGTTTCGGAGGCGCCCCGATCTACGGGGAGGTGCTGTTGCTGAGATTGGGAGGCGCCGTGTCTCTTGCCACGCCAGCGCGTCCGGACGCCGCCCGAGCTGAGGAGACCGCTGAACCCGGCCGGCCTCCGCCGCTGCGGCCTCACAGAGCGGGGTCCGGGCCGCCCGGGACGGGCGGCCCGGAGATCAAGGGCCGCTACGAAGCCTTGATCATCGTCTTGCCACAGCAACACGTCGGGCTCTGCTGACCGACGCAGCCGGCCGGGGCGCCCTTGGTCACCGTCAGCTCGCAACCGCAGCCGCCATCGGGGCAGCGATAGACCTCTCCCTCGCGGAACGGCATCGCGCTCACCTCCCTCTTTCGTGGTTCTCGTCCGTCACGAGTGACGCTAGAACCTGGCCCCAGGGTCAAGGTCAACACTGGACGGTGAGGGAGGAGCGATCATGGCAATGCAGGGACTGACCATCGGGCAGGCCGCCCAGGCCGCCGGCATCACGCGCAAAGCGGTCCTCGTCTATGAGGCCAAGGGGCTGCTGCCCCGGGCCGAGCGCAGCATGTCCGGCTACCGCCTCTACATCCCTGACGACGTCGAACTACTTGGCTTCATCCGCCAAGCCCGCACCCTCGGACTCCACCTCGACGACATCCGTGAGGTGCTCGACATCCGCCGTGGCGGGACACCGCCGTGCGACGCCGTCCGCAACCTCCTCGACGCACGCATCACAGAGGTCGACACCACCGTCAACGATCTCCTTGCCCTGCGTCAGACTCTCGTCGACACCCGCCGAGCCGCCGAAGACCGCCCCTGCGGAGACGTCTCCACGGTCTGCTCGATCATCGAGGACGCCTGAGCCTGGGCATGAATCTCCCGCCCACTGAACCACTGGCCGCCCCGTCCAGCCACGTCAGTGCCATCATGTCTCGGGTTATGGCTCACTTTCCGAGAAGGGGACACGGCTCGGCTGGCGGGAGGTCCGCCGAGCGCCGGGCGCGCTGCGACTGGCCGCGACGGTGACAACCGCGACGAGGTCCTCATGACGCTGTCGCCGCTGTGATGCGATGGCTTCCGACGGCCGTTCCCCCGCACAGCGAGGGGCACGGCTGGTTCTCACTCCTGTGAGCCGGCGCGACGGCGGAGGGCGTAGACGGCGGCCACGGCCGCGATCGCGAGCAGCGCGGCGGTGCCGATACCGACCCAGGCCCCGGTCGACAGCCCGTCCCCTTCCCTCTCCTTCGCCGCGTTCGCCTGGGGAGCGGCAGAGGACGGCTCGGCCGACGGCTTGGCATCAGCGGCGGGAGGCGTGGGCGAAGCAGGCTTACTCGGCGACGGACTCACGGGCTTGGCACCGGGCGCGGCTGCCTTCAGCTTCAGTACGGGGGCCGAACTGCCGTGGCCGCCGCTGCTCGAGTCCCCCAGTTCGATCCAGCGGTCGACGCGCCCGTCGCTGTAGGACTGCAGCGTTTTGAAGGCCAACTCCTCGGCCTCGGGGAGCTGGCGCACAGCGACGGAGTACTCGGCGTCCTTGCCCACGGCGACCGCAGGGCCCTTCGCCGTATAGCCGTCCTCGGTGGGCGTGAACACCCAGCCCCCGGGCCCTTCACCGTAGGTGACATCAGCAGGAGCGACGCCCTCGGGCAGGATCACGCGGAGCTCGGTGATACCGGCGCTGCCGGATTCCGACTCGGCCAAGAAGTCGAGGGTGACGTTCTCGGCAAGGGCCTGGGGCTTGTCGGACTCGACCTCCACGTGCGCGGCTGCCGGAGCGGGCGTCAGAAGGAGGGCGGTGGTGGTGGTCGCTGCCACGAGGGCGGCGCGCCGCACGAACAGTGGCGAGGTGAAGCGGGTCATGGTTTCTCCA
This sequence comes from Streptomyces sp., assembly GCA_003519485.1. Lineage (GTDB taxonomy): Bacteria > Actinomycetota > Actinomycetes > Streptomycetales > Streptomycetaceae > Streptomyces. Next base: position 6,438 of record DOWQ01000546.1, read on the forward strand.
GACAGCAGCGATGAACCGAACGGCGACGCGCCGTTGGCAGGGCCATGTGGCGGAAGCCGGACCCGATCCCGGAGGCCCTCGCCGTGGTACGGCCCCTGCGGGCACCATGCTCATCAACGGCACTCGATCCAGGCCCTGGGCCCCCTCACACGGCGGACAAGGGAGCTGGCTGTCACGCAGCGCAGCGTGACCAGGATCGAGGCTGACGGCGGTTACCAGAGCAGTGTTCTCCAGCACGGTGCCAGCCTGGGTGTCAACGTCGAGATCATCAGACGGCCGACGGTGAAGGGCTTTCAGCCGCTGCCGAAGAGGCGGCTGATCGTCGGCGGCGCCGGCAGCACGATCGTGGTGCCAGTCGCTTCCCGTCCACTGGCGGTCAGGCTGTGGTGGAGGGACTGGGGCCGACCAGTTCATCGAGTACGTCCTCCATGGTGACGAAGCCGATGACGGTGCCCTTCTCGCCGGTGACGGCGGCCAGGTGGGTGCCGGCGGTCCGCATGGCGGTCATGGTGTCGTCCAGTGGGGTGTCGATCTCGACCTCGGTGATCGGGTGCAGGGAGCTGCGGGGGAAGGGCTTGGTGCGATCGGAGACGCCGAGGGCGTCCTTGATGTGCAGGTAGCCGAGCACCTCGTCGTCGGGGCCGGTGACCGGCAGCCGGGAGAATTTAGAGGCCGCGGCGGCGCGCTCCAGCTGCTGCGGGGTGATGTCATGCGTGACGGTGACGGTCTTGTTCAGCGGCACCAGCACCTCGCCGACCGGGCGAGTACCCAGTTCCAGCGCGTCTTGGAGCCGCTCGCCGTCTGCGGGGTCCAGCAGGCCGGCCTCGCTGGAGTCCTTGACCAATCGGGCGAGTTCGCTGTCGAGGAAGACGGAGCCGACCTCGCCCTTCGGTTCCACATTGAGCAGGCGCAGGATGGAGTTGGCGAACGCATTGATGCCGAAGATGGCCGGCCGCAGTGTGTGGGTGAGGGCTACCAGCGGAGGGCCGAGGAGGAGGGCGGTCGGCCCTGGTGCGGCGAGCGCGATGTTCTTCGGAATCATTTCGCCGACCAGCATGTGCAGGTATGTCGCCACGGTCAGCGCGATGACGAACGCGACCGGGTGAATCAGCGCCTCGGGTACGCCGATCGCTTCGAACGGCGGCTCCAGCAGGTGCGCGATGGCCGGCTCCGCGACCGCGCCGAGCACCAGCGAGGAGACGGTGATGCCGAGCTGGGCGGTGGCCATGACGGCTGAGAGGTGTTGCAAACCCCACAGGGTGGTCTTGGCCCGCCGGTTCCCTTTGAGTGCGGCTGGTTCGATCTGGCTCCGCCGTACGGAGATGAGAGCGAACTCCGCGCCGACGAAGAAGGCGTTGGTGACGAGCGTCAACGCGCCGATCAAAAGCTGGAGAGTGGTCATCGGGCTTCTCCGTCCGCGCTGTGCGTGGCAGGGGCGGTGATGCGGACGCGGTCGGCGCGGTGGTGCTCGACGCGGAGAACGGTGAGATGCCAGCCGCCCACCTCGATCCGGTCATCCGGTGCCGGAAGGCGCTCCAGCCGGGTGGCGACCAGCCCGGCCAGGGTCTCGTAGAGGCCCTCGGGGGCTGCGAGACCGATCTCTTCGAGCTGGTCCAGGCGGGTACTGCCGTCCGATTCCCACACCGCGCGGCCGTCGGGTGACGGCGCGAGGGGAACGAGGTCCGGGATCTCTTGGGGGTCGTGCTCGTCGCGGATCTCGCCGACCACTTCCTCCACGATGTCCTCCACGGTGGCGAGGCCGGCGGTGCCGCCGTACTCGTCGATCACCACGGCCATGGTCCGGCTCTCCCGCAGCCGCCGAAGGAGGCGGTCCACGGGCAGCGAATCGGGCACCATCAGCGGCTCGGTGGCCAGGTCGCTCACGCTGGTGTGGTCTCGCTCGTCCTCATCGAGAGCGAGGACGTCGCGAATGTCGACCGTGCCGATCACCTGGTCCAGGCTGCCGCGGTACACCGGGAACTGGGACAGGCCGGTGGCCAGGGACAGATCGGCGGCCGCGGTGGCGGTGGCGTGGTCATTCAGGGCCTGGACGTCCACGCGTGGTGTCATGACGTTCTGGGCGGTCAGCTCGCCCAGGTGCCAGGTGCGGACGAACAGCTCGGCCGAGTCCTTCTCCATCGCACCTTCCCGAGCGGAGTGCTGGGCGAGCGCGACCAGCTCCTCCGGGGCACGGGCGGATGCCAGCTCCTCCTGCGGCTCCAGCCCCAAACGCCGGACGAGGCGGTTCGCGGTGTTGTTCAGGTGCCGGATCAGCGGGGCGAAGGCGGCGGTGAAGCCGCGCTGCGGGCCGGCCACGACCTTGGCCACGGCCAGCGGGCTGGAGATCGCCCAGTTCTTCGGGACCAGCTCACCGACCACCATCAGCACGACGGTGGCAATGGTGACGCCCAGCACGGTCGCGACGGTGGATACGACCCCGGCTGACAGACCGACCGCTTCGAGTGGTCCGCGCAGCAGAGTGGCCAGCGACGGTTCGGCGAGCATGCCGATGACCAGCGAGGTCACCGTGATACCCAGCTGAGCTCCGGAGAGCTGGAACGTCAGCCGCTTGACGGCCTTCAGGGCACTCGCAGCGCCACGCTCCCCGGCTTCGACGGCGTGCTCCAACGCGCTGCGCTCGATCGTGGTCAGCGAGAATTCAGCCGCCACGAACACCGCGCAGAGCAGGATGAGCGCAAAGGCCAGGAGGAGCAAGAGCACTTCGATCACCGTGCCACCCCTGACACATGGCTCGAACGATACGGGCGGGCAGTGACACGGCTGGTACCGGGAGGTTCACCCATTACGGGTTTGTCGCTCCTTCTTGGCTCATCGGATCGGGCGGATCCTGGGTGGTCGGCGAGGCGGCAGCGCCCCGCACTCATGGTAAACGACGGGTAAAGCCCCCTTGTGGGGCTACCTTCCCCGCCAACCGGGGCGCTTTTCGGACGTTCCCCGGCGAGCCGCCGGGATGCCGCCTGCGCGGAGTACCCCACCCTTATGCTTCTACATGCATGTAGAAGCATAAGGGTGGCTCGGATGTTCCCGACCACCCTGCGGGCGACGGACAGCCAGCCGGGAGGGGCGCGCCACATTGAGCAGGGCATCGGCCACCGGAGCAGTTCGTCGCCCGGATCATCCATACATCGTTTCCCTGGGAGGGTTGTCGTGGCTTCGATCGACCTGGACAAGATGCTGGACAAGGCGTGGGCGGACAAGAGTCTGCCGGAGATTCTCGCCGCGCCGGCAGCGGCGCTGAAGGGAGTCTCGGACCGGGACGGCGAACTCCTTCAGGAGGCGTTCGGCGTCAAGACGGTCGCCGATCTGGCCGACTTGAAGTATGCACGCTGGGCTCAGGCCCTGGCCGCGCTGGACACCTCCGCCAAGTGACCTGGCTCGTCCAGTGGGGGGCTCCACCCCCTTCGGGTCCCACCGGCCGGCGATCGAAGAACCACACGTACACATGAACATGAAGGAGTGAACGCCACGATGGTGTTCAAACGACTGCTCGGCTCGCTCGGCGTGGGCGGGCCCACGGTGGACACAGTCCTTGCCCCGGGCGCGGTGGTGCCCGGCGGTGCCTTGAGCGGGCAGGTCCATCTGAAGGGCAGTGACACCGACTACACGATCGAGCACATCACCCTGGAACTAGTGGCCCGCGTCGAAGCGGAGCACGACGGCGGGGAATCGGATGGCGTAGTTGTCTTCGACCGGTTCAGTGTCGGCGGGAACTTCCGTCTCGCCGCCGGCGAGCTGCACAGCGTGCCCTTCAGCATGATGCTGCCGTGGGAGACCCCGGTCACCGAACTGCACGGCCAGAGCCTGGGGATCGTGCTCGGAGTGCGCACCGAGCTTGCGGTGGCCGGTGCGAAGGACAAGGGCGACCTCGACCCGCTGGCGGTGCGCCCGCTGCCCGCCCAGGAAGCAATCCTCGAAGCGCTCGGGCAGCTCGGCTTCGGCTTCAAGTCGGCCGACCTGGAGTGCGGGCGCATCCGCGGCACCGGCCAGCAGCTGTCCTTCTACCAGGAGATCGAACTCACCCCGTCACCGCAGTACGCACACCAGGTCAACGAGATCGAGGTGACCTTTCTGGCGAACCCGGGCGGGCTGGAGGTGGTCCTGGAGGCCGACAAGCGCGGCGGCTTCTTCTCCGAGGGACACGATGCGGTGACCCGCTTCACCGTCAACCACCATGACGTCGAACAGATCAACTGGCGCGCCGAGGTCGACTCCTGGATCCGCCAGCTGGTCGAGCACCGCGCTTCCTACGGCGGTCACGGCTCGTACGGGCACAACGGCTCGCACCATGGCGGCCACTACGGACACGGCGACCCCTACGCCGCTCACAGCAGCCACACCCACAAGGACGAGCACGGCCACGGCGAGCACCACCACGACGGCGGCCACCGCTCCGGGCCAGGCATGGGCACCGCGATCGCGGCCGGTGCCGCGGGCCTCGCCGTCGGCGTGGTCGGTGGCATCGTCGCCGCTGAAGTCGTCGACGAGGTGGGCGACTTCTTCGAAGGCGAAGACGAGGAAGGGGGCGGTGAAGACTGAGGCACCCTTGCCTCCTCTGGTAATTTCTACATCAATGTAGAAGAAGGCGGTCCGGGCCGTCCTCCCATTCCGCCCGGACCGCTCCTGACGCGTACGGAGTTCTCATGGCCCTGTGGGACCGCATCAAGGAGTCCGCATCGACGATGCAGACGCAGCTCAACGCCAAAAAGAACGACCTCAAGAGCGGCGCCTTCCGCGACGCGAGCATGGCGATGTGCGCGCTGGTCGCCGCCGCCGACGGCACCATCGACCCTTCCGAGCGGCGCAAGGTGGCCCAGCTCATCGCCACCAACGAGGTGCTGCAGAACTTCCCCGCCGGGGACCTTCAGCGCCACTTCGACGACAACTGCGACAAGCTGGCCGCCGACTTCGACTTCGGCAAGGTCAGCGTCCTGCAGGAGGTCGCCAAGGCCAAGAAGAAGCCGGCCGAGGCCCGTGCCGTGATCCAGATCGGCATCGTTATCGGCGGCGCCGACGGCGACTTCGACAAGGACGAGCAGGGCGTGGTCCGCGAAGCGTGTTACGCGCTTGACCTGCCGCCGCACGAGTTCGACCTTTAGGCCCCACACGACGCACGGAAAGGGACGACCATGGAGGTCTCCGGGGTCATCAGTGCGATCGTGATCGGCATCGTTATCGGCACGCTGGGACGGCTGGTCCTGCCGGGCCGTCAGCGCATCGGCGTGCTGTGGACGATCGCCGTCGGTATCACCGCGGCCTTTGTCGGCACCGGCATCGCCGCAGGCCTGGGGGTGGCGGACAGCAGGGGGGTCGACTGGATCGAATGGCTCATCCAGATCGGACTCGCTGCCGCGGGTGTGACCGCGCTCGAACGTTTCAAGGCCCGCAACTGATCGGGCTTATCATGGGGGTTGTAGCCGCAAGGCGGCTACAACCCCCACTTCTGCGCGGCGGCCCCCGGTTACATCGGGGTCGCCGCGTGCAGGATGAAGAACAGCGTGACGGCGGAGTTCGCCGAGGACAGCGCCGAGACGGTAGTGCCTGCGGCGGCTCCCCAGGCGGCCAGGCCCACCGTGGTGAAGACCGGTGGCCAAATGCGTCCGGTGGGGGCAGGGCCGAGCAGGGCGGCGACCCGGCGCGGCACAGGGCCCGCGGTCGCCAGTCCCGCGAGCGTTGCGATCGGCGCGCCACGGGAAATCAGCGCGGACTTGCCGATCGCCAATGCCACGGTGCGCCGACTGCCGATGCGGGTGGCCGCGTCCTCGTCCGCCCACCGCTCAGCCGTGTAGGTGACGGCGGTACGCAGCGGCCGAAGGAACGGGTTGGCCCGTGCCGCGAGCTGCACGGTGAGCAGGAAGCGGTGGTGGCGGCAGGCCAGATGGGCTCGTTCGTGGGCGAACAGAGCCCGGCGCTCCGCCGAGTCGAGGCCGGCGAGCATCCCAGTGGTGACCACGATCCTGTCCCGCGTTCCGGGCAGCGCGTACGCGTACGGCATTTCGTCGGTCAACACCGCCACCTGTGTGGCGGCCAGCCCCATCAGGGCACGTTCGGCACGGCGGCGTACGCGATGATGCCGCCACGCCGTACGCGTACATGCGGCGAGTACGGCGATCAGGACGGGGATGGCTGCTTTGCCGGCGATTTCGTCGTAGGGCACCGCTTCGCGCACCTCCGGGTCCGACCAGCCGTCCGGCAGCGGGTTGCCCGGCAGTTGCGCGGTGCCGACCACCATCAGCAAAGCCAGGCACAGGGTGCTGCACACGGCGAGCGTCCCGGCGACCGCTGTCAGTAACCAGGTCGCGGCCCGCGGGTGCAGATGCTGTTCGGCCAAGCGTGCGATCGGCCAGGCTGTTAAGGGCAGGATCAGCGGCAGGAAGACGAAGACTCCCATGACGTCAGTCTTCCCCCTCCGTGGGTACCTGGGCCAGCAACTCGCGCAGCAACTGTTCGTCGCCCGGCGTCAGCGCGGTCAGGAAGCTGGCCAGGACCGCCCCCCGGTCCGTCTCGGCGTCCAGGACCTTCCGCATCCGCAAAGCGGCCAGCCCGGCCTCGTCGGCGACCGCGGTCCACTCGAACGACCGGCCCGCCCGCTTGCGGGCAACCGCGCCCTTGGCGTGCAGCCGGGTCAGGATGGTCATCACCGTGGTGTAGGCAAGATCGCCGCCCAGGCGTTCCTGCACCCATGCTGCGGTGGCCGCCCCTGGGGCCTGGCGCAGCGCGGCGAGCACTTGCGACTCCAGCTCGCCCTGGCCGCGCCGGCGGGGCTGCTGCTCCAGACCGACTTTGTTCTGGTCTGCCACGTCCGTCTCCCTCCCCGCCCAGGTACCCCGCACGCTATCGCGGCGGTGGTTCATCGTACTGAGTCATGGCCCGGCCGCCGGTCAGTCGTCCGATGCGCTTCCGGGTTCCGGACACGGGTGCGGGCCGGTGCGCAGCCGGCGTCGCAGTGCCTGCTCGTCGTCCGGCGACAGGTCGGCGACGAAGCGGGCCAGGACGGCATGGGCGGTCGCTCTCGCCGGCCAGCATGCGGTGCATCCACCGGGCGGCAAGGCCCGCTTCGTCCACCGTCGCCGTCCACCGGAACGAGCGGCCACACCGGATGCGCACACGGCGTGCTTGGCCTCAAGTCGAGTCAGAATCGTCACCACTGTGGTGTACGCGAGGGCAGCAGCAATCTGTTCGTGCACCCAGCCCGCCGTGAACGGCCCTGGCACCCGGTGCAGCACCGCCAGCACCTCGGCCTCCGACTCACCGGGCCCTCTTCTACGCGCCCCGGGACGCGCGGGCACTGCGTCCTGCTCCTCGGTCACCTGCACGCCCCCTCCGACGCGCCGCCGGATCCGGGCGACACTACGTCGCCCGCATCCCCCACTGTCCCCCGCGCCCCACAAACTTCTACGCCGTTGTAGATTCTTGGTTCCGCCGCACGGACTCACGGGTGAGGCAAGCGGCAAGGGAACAGGGCCCGCTCCGGGCCGGGTGGTGGAGGACAACGTGCACATGCAGCGCAGCACCGGCCGCGCCGATGCCCAGCCGCGGGCAGGTCACCGGCGAAGGAAGGCCCGGTTGACCCGGCGTGGCCGAATACTGACCTGGACCGGAGCCCTTCTGGTGGCAGTGATTCTGGCTGTGGCCGGCGTGGGCGCGTGGACGTACCAGCGCCTCGACAGCAACATCCACACCACTGCCGTCGACAACAAGATCGGGGAGGGCCGCCCGGCCAACCTCAGCCCCGGCTCGAAGAACATCCTGGCGGTCGGCTCGGACGGCCGCGACGGCGACAACGCCGAATACGGCAAGGGCCTGACCACCTTGCAGTCCGACACCCTGATGGTCGTCCACATCGCCGCCGACCGGAAATGGGCGACCGTGGTCTCCCTGCCCCGCGACTCCTGGGTACAGATACCCGCCTGCGACCGCGGCGACGGCACGAAGTCCGCTCCGCACCATTTCAAGATTAACAAGGCGTTCGCCATCGGCGGCGGCAAGGGCGATGTCGGCGGCGCGGCTGCTTGCACCATCAAGACCATCGAGCAGACCACCGGCCTGCGCATTGACAACTTCGTCTCACTCGACTTCCAGGGCTTCAAAGGCATGGTCAACGCTCTGGGCGGCATCGAGGTCTGCCCGAAGCAGCCGATCCACGACAACAAGGCACACCTCGACCTGGAGGCCGGCTGTCAGACCGTCAAAGGCCAAAATGCCCTCGGCTACGTGCGTACCCGCTACGGCGTCGGCGACGGCTCCGACATCGGGCGCATCGGCCGTCAGCAGGAATTCATGTCCGCACTGGCCGAGAAAGCGCGGGCGAGGCTGACCAGCCCGAACGCGCTGTATGGATTTCTGGACTCGGCAACCAAGTCACTGACCACCGATGAGTCTCTGGACGGCATCAAACCCCTCTACAACCTTGCCTCCGACCTCAAGGGCATACCGAATGACCGGCTGACCTTCCTCACCGTTCCCAACTACCCCCGCGAGCTGGACGTCCCGACGGACAAGGCCAACATCGCCTGGCAATACCCCCAGGCGCAGAACCTGTTCACCGCCCTGGCCAAAGACCAGGAGGTCGACAAGGAGAAACTGACCGCCGGCAAGCCCGTCCCGACCAGCTCGATCAAGGTCCAGGTCCTCAACGGCACCGGGACGAGCGGACAGGCCGCCAAGGTCGCCGAGCAGCTGCGCGCGGCCGGCTTCCCCGTCGCCACTACCGGCAATGCCCCCGAGCCGGTCTCGGCAACCACGGTCTCCTACCCCGCCGGGTTCGAGCAGCAGGCCGCGGCGCTTGTGGCCCGACTGACACCTCAGATCTCTCCCGAAGCCGGACAGGACGCGTCACCCGCGCTTGTCACCCTAACCATCGGCCCCGACTACCAGGGGTTGCGCGGCTGATCTCCCGGACTGCCGAGCACGGCGGGACGGACCGCGCCGCGACCGACACAGCCCCGGCCGCCGCAGACCTCTTCCGGACACCCTGCCCGGGAACCCCAGCAACTTCTACAATGCTGTAGATTTCAGGGACTGGTATTCACGGACCCAGCCCTCAACCGGGGGCGGGTGCGGAAACACGCGAAGGGAACAGTGACATGGGTGTGAGTCTGGCAAAGGGTGGCAACGTCTCGCTCAGCAAGGAGGCGCCGGGACTGACCGCCGTCCTCGTCGGACTCGGCTGGGACGCGCGCAGCACCACCGGAACCGACTACGACCTCGACGCCAGCGCCCTGCTTGTGGACAGCAGCGGCAAGGTGCTCTCCGACCAGCACTTCATCTTTTACAACAATCTGAAGAGCCCTGACGGCTCGGTCGAGCACACCGGCGACAACCTCACTGGCGAGGGTGAGGGCGACGACGAGTCCCTCAAGGTCAACCTGACCACCGTCCCCGCCGACGTGGCGAAGATCGTCTTCCCGGTCTCCATCCACGATGCCGAGAACCGCGGCCACAGTTTCGGCCAGGTCCGCAACGCCTTCATCCGCGTGGTCAACCAGTCAGGCGGCGCCGAACTCGCCCGCTACGACCTGAGCGAGGACGCCGCGACAGAGACCGCGATGGTATTCGGCGAGCTGTACCGGCACGGCGAGGAGTGGAAGTTTCGCGCCGTCGGCCAGGGCTACGCCAGCGGCCTGGCCGGGATCGCCGCCGACTTCGGCGTCGCCGTCTGACGCCACACCACTCATCTTCGGCGCCCGGCACCTGCAGCCGTCACCTGAAGGGGTCCCCGTAGTAATCGCCGAAAAAACAACGGATATCGCTGACCAGTGGTGATGCGCTCTGGCTGACTGGTCAGCCTTCCTGTCCGACGGGTTCGGCAGTGGCGCCTTCGCGGTGCTTGCGCAGTTCCCGGTAGAGCGTGGAACGGCTGACGCCGAGTTCGGCGGCGACTTGCTCGGGGATCGCGCCGTCCTTGATCCGCTGAGCGGCCCCGGCGCGGGTGGTCGCGTTGAGCTTCGCGGGGCGGCCGGTCGGCAGGCCGCGGGCCTCTTTGGACGCGCGAGCGCCGGCGGCACGTTCCAGCATGTAGATCCGCTCCATCTGCGCGAACATCGCCAGCAGTGCGATGGCCATGTCCGTACCGGGCCCCGGCTCACTGGTGTCCACGGCGAGCTTGTCGCCGAGCGTGCGCAGGAAGACGCCGCGCTCGGTGAGGTCGTGCACGAGGTTCAGGGTCTCGCGCATGTTCCGGCCCAGCCGGTCGAGGGTGAGTACGTTGATCCGGTCGCCGGGAGGGGCGAAGCCGAGGAGAGCTTTCAGGCCCTCGCGGTCCATGTTCGCGCCGGTGCGCTTGTCGATGTAGATGTGTTCCTTGGCGACCCCCGCATCACGGACCGCGTCGATCTGCCGGTCGAGGTCCTGAGCGGTCGTACTTACACGGCAATACGCAAGATCCATCCCGCGACTGTCCCACAACTTGATCTTGTGACGCGGGTTTTGACCAAAGCTTATGACACCAGCTTCTGACACAGGGTGACCTGCGGGAACGTGATCACGTGTCGACGGTCGGCCCTTTGTGTCACATCCATGCTTGTGAGACAGGCGAAAGCCGGATGGGTTCAGGTCGCGTCGAGCGTGGTCGCGGCGCGTTCGCGGAAGTCGCAAACGGCCGGGGCTGCGTGGTGAGTACTCATGCTAGCGGCGAGCTCGCGCTGGGCCGGGGCCGGCGCACCACTCCAGGGAACGGACGGAGGCGTGGCGGGAGCGGCCCAGCAGCATCGGAATGGAGGTCCCACCCTGGCGTGGTGCGTGAGCACGCCGTGGCGGAACCGGTGAAGCGTGAAGCCCTCGTCTCGCGTCCGTACGCGGAGCACATGAGACGCCTCGATGGCTGCTCGCGCTCAGCAGTCCTGTGGCGCCTACCTCTGAGGCGCCATACGTCTGCGAAGGCTTGAATCGCCTCGCGAACGGAACTTTATGTTTAACTTCGTTCACGCTTGGTGTACTTACGCGTCTTTTACTCCTCGGTACCTTCACGTGTGCACCACATGGATGGTGCACACGTGACGAAGAGACTGAGGAATGATGACGGTTCACAGACCCGCGCTTCAGGGGCGCGGGCGGCCTTGGTCCGGGGGGAATCTTCGCTTCATAGCGGGGAGTCTGACCCTGGCCCTGGCCATCACGCTGCTCGACAGCACAAGTCCGGCCATGTCCGCTCCGCCCCAGGCGCCCGCAGCGCCGAAGAAGCCCGCGGCCACCCAAGCAGCCGACATTGCGTCCGCGCGAGTCACCGCGCGGCTGTCCGGCAAGCGTGTCGAGGCTCTGTCGGAGCGGACGGAAACCTCCACCACGTGGGCCAACAAGAACGGTTCGCTCACCACTGAGCTGACGGCGGGTCCGATCCGGTTCGAGGACGAGACCACCGGCGAATGGCGGGACGTCGACCTGGATCTGGTCAGCGGCTCTGACGGCTCCGTGGAGCCGAAGGCGCACCCGCGCGGGCTGAGGATCGCCGGTAAGACCGGCGACCCCGCCGTCTCGATGAAGGCGGCGCAAGCCTCCAAAGCAACGGACCTGGTCACGCTCGGCGACGGGGATCAGAAGATCACCCTCCAGTGGAAGGGTGGCCTGCCCGCGCCCAAGCTGGACGGTACGCGGGCCGAGTACGTCAATGCCGTTCCCGGTGCGGACGTGGTGGTCGAGGCGACCCGTACCGGCTTCGAGCAGTACGTCGAGATCAAGCAGAAGCCGACGACGGACGGCTTCACGTACACGCTGCCGCTCAAGGCCAAGGGCCTGAAGGCGAAGCAACAAGCCGACGGCAGTGTGCGGTTCACCGACAAGAAGAACAGGACGCAGGCTGTCATGCCGGCCCCGGTGATGTGGGACGCCACCGTCGATCCGGTCTCCGGCGAGCACACCCGCCGGGTTCCGGTTGCGATGAAGGCCGTGACCAAGGGATCGACCGTCGACCTGGTGGTCACCCCGGACGCTAAGTTCCTCGCCGACCCGAAGACGAAGTACCCGGTCACGGTGGACCCGTCCACCTCGGCCCTGTCCAACGTCTTCGACACCTACGTCCAGCAGGGCGAGACCGTCGACTGGTCGACCGACACCGAACTCGACCTCGGCAACCCCGGCACCACCAACGGCGACGGCACCCCACGCACCGCACGGTCGTTCATCACCTGGAACACCGCGCCGATCTCCGACGCGCTGGTGTCAGACGCCAAACTGAGCCTGTGGAACTTCCACTCCGGCAACACCACGTGCACCGCCCAGCCCTGGGAGGTGTGGTCCGCCGGAAAGGCGTCCACCGCTTCCCGCTGGACCGCGCAGCCGGCCTGGACGGCGAAGAAGGCCACCTCCACCGAGACCAAAGGCAACCCGGCCTGCACCTCGGCCCCGGACGGCTGGATCAACGCCGACGTCACCGCCCTCGTGCAGGAGTGGGCCTCGGCGAAGAACTCCACCTCCGGCATGGGCCTGCGCGCCACCAGCGAGACCGTGACCGCGCAGTGGAAGCGCGTCAACTCCGCCAACGCCGCAGCCAACCCACCCAAGCTGGTCGTCACCTACAACTACCGGCCACGCACCGGCACCAAGCAGGAAGCCGGCCCGCCCTACTTCTCCTACAGCGGCGCCTACACCGTCAACACCGTCACACCCACGCTGCGCGACACCTTCGTCGACGCCAACGGTGACAAGGTCAACGGCACCTTCCAGATCTTCGACAACGCCACCAACACCCAGGTCGGCGACGTCATCGTCTCGCCGTACGTGCCCTCCGGACAGGTCGCCTCGGTGACTGTGCCCTCGGGCGTGCTGAGTAACGGCAAGACCTACAAGTTCCGTACCTCGCCGTATGACGGCAGCCTCTACAACGTGGGCTGGTCCGCGTGGAAGACGTTCACCGTCGACACCAGCTATCCCTCGGCCCCGACGAAGATCACCTCGACGGACTACCCGTCGGACAAGTGGGTCAAGGGCGCCGGGCAGGCCGGTGCCTTCACTGTCACCCCGCCCGCGGCTGACCACAACTGGCTGGAGTGGTCCCTGGACGGAGTGACCTGGTCCAAGGTGGCCACCGGCGGCGCGAGCGCGGACAAGAGCATCTCCGTTACCCCGCCGAAGAACGGCACCCACACCCTTCAGGTGCGGTCCGTGGACAAGGCGGACAACAAGTCGGAACCTGCCGAGTACACCTTCCATGCCGGACCAGGGGGATTCGTCCAGCCGGCCGACGGTGAACGCACAGCACGCCGGGTGCCGTTGGTCGCCGAGGCCGAAGCCGGTAAGTACGACAAGGTGTCCTTCTCGTGGCGGCGCTCGGAGGCCGATGCGTGGACGACAATCCCCGCCGCTCACGTCACGGCTGGGGGGACGCCGCTCACCGCGTGGCCGGTGCCGCTGACGAACGGCAAGAACGCCGCGCTGGTGTGGAACGCCACCGACACGGTCGACCCGGACGGCTCGGTTCAGATCAAGGCCGACTTTGCCGGCCCCTCCGCCGCCAGCGGCGAGACCCCGCCGCTGGCAGTCGTGGTCGACCGCAATGCTGATGGAGCCGCGGCAGCCGAGGCCGGCCCCGGTTCACTCAACCTCCTCACCGGTGACTACACCCTGTCGGGTACCGATGTGTCGGTGCTGGACATGACGGTCACCCGCAGTGTCTCTTCCCGCTCGCCGAACGCCGGCGCCAAGCAGGACGGCCAGGCGCCGATCTTCGGCAAGGAGTGGGTGGCGGGAACGGTCGCCCAGGCGCTCCAGTCGGACTACTCCGAGCTGCGCAAGACCTCGGCAACCTCCCTGGACGTCGTCACGGCCGACGGTGAGACGTTCTCCTTCACCGCCAATGCAGCCAAGACCGGCTGGGTCCCCGAGCCCGGCAGCGAAGAGCTGACCCTCAAGGGCGCGTTCACATCAGGTGACTTCACTCTGTCGAACACCGACGGAAGCGTCACGACCTTCAGCCCCGTGGCGGGCTCCAGTACCGCATGGCCCGTATCCCGCTCACTGATCGACGGTCAGGCCAACTCCACCACCGAGGTCGTCTCCGAAACCGTCACCGTTGACGGCAAGGTCCTGGCCCGGCCCAAGCGGGTCATCGCGGCGACCAGCGCGGTAACGCTCGGCACCTGCGAGGCCACTCCGGCAACCCGGGGCTGCCGGGTCCTGGAGTTCACTTACGCAGCCTCCACCACCGCGACCGGCTCGTCCCTGGGCGACTTCAAGGATCAGGTCTCCGAGATCCGCGTGTGGGCGACATCCCCCGGCGCCGCGGCATCCACCGCGACCGCCGTGGCGTCGTACAACTACGACGACGCCGGGCGTCTGCGCGAGACCTGGGACCCCAGGATCAGCCCTGCGCTGAAGATGTCCTACACCTACGACAGTGCCGGGCGCGTCACCCAGATGAAGCCCCCCGCGCAGCTGCCGTGGAGCTTCACCTACGGCAAGGTGGGCAGCGACCCGCTCTCCGGTGAGGGGATGCTGCTCAACGTTACCCGTCCGACCCTCAAGGCCGGATCCGCCGGCGAAACCGACGGCAACACCGCCCAGACGTCCATCGTCTACGGCGTTCCGATGACCGGAACGAAGGCACCCCACCTGCTGGGCGCCAGTGA
>DOWQ01000769.1:0-252 GCA_003519485.1 Streptomyces sp.
CGGCGCCGGCAGCGGCACCAGGGGCACCGGCGAGGCGGGCCGTACGGATGGCCAGCACCTCGAACGAGGCCGGGCGGCCGAAGACGGCGAGGACGCCGCCGCCCGTCTGGAGCCGCACCGCGGCGGCCCGGTCGTAGTGCAGCAGCCGGGCCAGGAAGCCGGCCAGGTCGGCCGCCTCCCCGGTGTCGGCGAGGGACAGCGCCGTCATGCGGCGACGGCCTCCCCGGTGCCCCGCGCGCTGTCGTCCATGTA
>DOWQ01000769.1:316-4920 GCA_003519485.1 Streptomyces sp.
CGACGGTGACCGGCTCGTGCCGGTGCACCAGCGGCCGTACGTAGTCGATCTCATGCCGGGCCACGACCGAGCCGCCGGTGAAGGAAGTGCTGCCCTCCCCCGGCGCCAGCCGGAACATGAAGTCGATCCTCGCCTCCTCCAGGTAGCGGAGGAAGACCACGTTGTTCACGTGGCCGAAGGCATCCATGTCCGACCAGCGGAGGGGGCAGGAGTAGACGTGTCGCACGCTCAGCCCCGAGTCAGCTTCTTGTGGGTGGCGCGGTGCGGACGGGCCGCGTCCGGACCGAGCCGCTCGACCTTGTTCTTCTCGTAGGAGTCGAAGTTGCCCTCGAACCAGAACNNCCCTCGTAGGCGAGGATGTGCGTCGCCACCCGGTCGAGGAACCAGCGGTCGTGGGAGACGACCACGGCGCAGCCCGGGAACTCCAGCAGCGCGTTCTCCAGCGAGGAGAGGGTCTCGACGTCGAGGTCGTTCGTCGGCTCGTCGAGGAGCAGCAGGTTGCCGCCCTGCTTGAGGGTGAGCGCGAGGTTGAGGCGGTTGCGCTCACCGCCGGAGAGCACTCCGGCCGGCTTCTGCTGGTCCGGACCCTTGAAGCCGAAGGCGGAGACATACGCCCGGGACGGCATCTCGACCTGCCCGACGTTGATGTAGTCCAGCTCGTCGGAGACGACGGCCCACAGCGTCTTCTTGGGGTCGATGTTCGCGCGGCCCTGGTCGACGTAGGAGATCTTGACGGACTCGCCGACCTTGATCTTGCCGGAGTCCGGCTCCTCCAGACCCTGGATCATCTTGAACAGCGTCGTCTTGCCGGCGCCGTTCGGACCGATCACGCCGACGATGCCGTTGCGCGGCAGGGTGAAGGAGAGGTTCTCGATGAGGACCTTGTCGCCGAACGCCTTGCTGAGGTTCTCGATGTCCACCACGATGCTGCCCAGGCGCGGGCCCGGCGGGATCTGGATCTCCTCGAAGTCCAGCTTCCGGGTCTTCTCGGCCTCGGCGGCCATCTCCTCGTAACGGGTCAGCCGCGCCTTGGACTTGGCCTGCCGGCCCTTGGCGCTCGAGCGGACCCATTCGAGCTCGTCCTTGAGCCGCTTGGCGCGCTTGACGTCCTTCTGGCCCTCGACCTTGAGGCGGGAAGCCTTCTTGTCGAGATACGTGGAGTAGTTGCCCTCGTAGGCGATGGCGCGGCCGCGGTCGAGCTCGAGGATCCACTCGGCGACGTTGTCCAGGAAGTACCTGTCGTGGGTCACGGCTACGACGGTGCCGGCGTACTTCGCGAGGTGCTGCTCCAGCCACTGCACGGACTCGGCGTCCAGGTGGTTGGTCGGCTCGTCGAGGAGCAGCAGGTCGGGGGCCTCGAGCAGCAGCTTGCAGAGGGCGACGCGGCGGCGCTCACCACCGGAGAGGTTGGTGACCGGCGAGTCGCCGGACGGGCAGCCGAGGGCGTCCATGGCCTGCTCGAGCTGGCTGTCCAGCTCCCAGGCGTTGCCGTGGTCGAGCTTCTCCTGGAGCTTGCCCATCTCCTCCAGCAGCGCGTCGGAGTAATCGGTGGCCATCTGCTCGGCGATCTCGTTGAACCGCTTGAGCTGGGCGATCGTCTCGCCCACGCCGTCCTGGACGTTCTCCAGCACGGTCTTGGTCTCGTCGAGCGGCGGCTCCTGGAGGAGCATGCCGACCCGGTAACCGGGCGAGAGGAAGGCATCGCCGTTGGACGGCTGCTCGAGCCCCGCCATGATCTTCAGGACGGTGGACTTGCCCGCGCCGTTCGGCCCGACGACGCCGATCTTCGCGCCGGGCAGGAAGCTCAGCGTGACGTCGTCGAGGATCACCTTGTCGCCGTGCGCCTTGCGCGTCTTGCGCATGGTGTAGATGAACTCAGCCAAGAGAAACCGTCCGCCAATCGAGGAGTGGGTGGATACACCCATCTTGCCGTACTGCCGCGCCCCAGTGAAAACGTGCCGTCCGCCGCCGGGGGC
Organism: Streptomyces sp.; assembly: GCA_003519485.1. GTDB lineage: Bacteria > Actinomycetota > Actinomycetes > Streptomycetales > Streptomycetaceae > Streptomyces. The sequence goes on from DOWQ01000769.1 coordinate 2,293, forward strand.
GACTCCGGGCGGCGGGACGGCCCCGGACGCGACGGAGGGCCGGAACCCGGGAAGGATTCCGGCCCTTCGTCACCGTACGTCACGCATGGTCGCGGAGGGTGCGACACGTGGCGACCGGTCGGCGAGCAATCGTGACGGTCGTCACTCGCCCGGGGTGGCGGTCTTCTTCCGGCGGAGGAAGAAGACAGTGGCACCGCCGGCCACGAGCAGGGCGGCCGCTATGCCACCGATGATCGGGGTGGCGCTGCTGCTACCGGTCTCGGCGAGGTCGCCCTCAGTGCCGCCGGTGGTGGCGTCGTCGCCGGAGCCGCCGTCGGAGCCGCCGACCGTGGCCGGAGTGGGCTCGGAGGACGGCTCGTCACCGCCGGTGCCGGTGGTCATGCAGTCGAGAACGCCCTCGAAGGTCTTCTCGAAGCCGTTCGGACCGGTGATCGTGAACTTGTAGGGCTGGTCCTCCTGCACCGGGATGGTGACGGTCTCGGAGCCCTCGGCCTCGATGGTGTGCTTCTCGCCGGCGAGCTCGAAGGTGAAAGGCTCGTCGCCCTCGTTGGAGGCGGTGATGTCCACGCCGCCCTTGGCGCAGTTCTCCTCGGCCGAGACGGCCGGGACCGCACCGGTCTTGGCCCACTCGGCCGTGGCGGTGGCGGTCACCGTGCTGTCACTCGAGCCGGCCAGGATCTGGGTCTGGCTCTTGGTCTCGCTGGCGAAGGCACGGCCGACCTCGACCTTGGTGGTCGCGCTGACCGTCAGCGAGGTGGAACCGTCGGGGGTGTCGGTCGGCACGTCGAAGAACAGCTCCGCGCCGTTCGCCGCACTGGTGACCGGCGTGCCGTCCTTGTCGACGATCTTGACGCCGAGCGACTCGATGTCCGCGGCGGGCGCGACCGTCGCACTGGCGGCGTTGGTCTGCACCGTGACCGGACCGAGCCGGTCACCGGGCTTGCCGGAGACGGCGTCCGGAGTCAGCGACAGGGACGCCACGGGCTCCTTGACGTTCTGCGCGGCCTTCTCCAGATAGTCGGCCAGCTTCTCCGCCTTCTTGTTCTCGGCGGTGACGTCTACGTGGTCGGAGTAGCGCCAGATGGCGACCTGGGTGCCCGCGGCGGCGAGCTTCTTGCTGATCGCCCCGCCCTTGATTCCTGCTGCCTTCGCCAGCGCGGCGCGGTCGTTCACCTGCGGGAAGGAGTTCTGCAGAATCCAGTTGATCTTACCTGCGTCAGCGTTGTCGTGCAGTGACGTCTTGTCCCAGGACTTCTCCTGGTACTGCGCACGCTGCTGCGTCGGATTGGCGATGTCGATGCAGTAGGTCTGAAGCGTGCCACCGCCGTCGACGGTCATCTGGAACAGACCGGCGGGCACCGCCTGGTCCTTGCCGTCCGCGTGGTGAATGACGGCCTTGTCCGCGATCTTGAGGCCGTCCAGGATGGCGCTGGCGCCTTCCCCCGGCACGGGCTCGTCGGCGGCGGCCGGCGCGGCGAAGGCTATCGCGCACGCGGCCGCGAGGCCTGAAGCCAGAACCGCGGCGCCAAGACGGGCAGAGCCCCGCCTGCTTACAGAAATCATGGATTTCCCCTCCGGCGAGGCGGCTTGGGGGCATCGCCTCGCGGTCAAACCTGCAAGTCCCCTTGACTACCCCACGGATCTTAGGAAGGAAGTTCGAAATGAGCGCCGACCATCCCCCGAGGTATGCGATCCGCATCGCAATCGTTATCCAGTAAGGTGTTTCTGACCTTGGATTATCGACAAGTCTTCACTGGCCACCGGGGCCATTTCCGCTTGCTTCACAGCACTTCCCCCTTTGCCACCACAGTCTTCGGGAAGACCCCGAACCGGGCTATCGCGGGCCGGACACCCGGGCACCGGCGCTCCGGACACAGCGCTCACGGACCGGAGCCCGCTACCGACGGCACGGCAACCGGCGGGAGTTGTGGCGACTGATCGGGCGGCCTGCGGGCGGTCAGCTCAGGGTTGGACCTCAGCACCCGGTGGAAGGCCGCGGTGCCCCGCGACAGATCGTGCCCCACCGCCGTCGCGTCGATGTCCGCCGACAGCCGTCGCTGGTCCTCGTGTTCGGTCTCTCGCATCCGCAACCGGCCGCGCACGATGAGCGGTTCGCCCACCGCCACTGAGGCGGCGACGTTCGCGGCCAGAGTCCGACGCGCCCAGACCGTGAAGAAGCTGGTGTGGCCGTCCGTCCACTCCTCCCGTGCCCGGTCCCAGCGACGCGGCGTCGCGGCCAGCCGGAACCGGGCCAGCGTCACCCCCTCAGTCGTCTGCCAGCAATCCACGCGGGTCGCCGCGTTGCCCACCACCGTCAGCGTGGTCTCGCTCATTCCGACCGCCCCCTTGGTTCGCGTACCTCGATCCGTATGACCGTCATCGTGCCGGGGCCGGCTGATTCCCGCTCGCGCCTGTGGACGACCCGGCGGTTGTGGACAACGTGCTCACCCGGGCGGGTGAGAGGCCCGCTTGTTCCGCCGGTTCGGACGCTCCAGCCGTCGCGGGACCGCTAAATCCGGTGCGAGCCGCCCGCCGCGACCGTGTACTGGGCCCTCGCCTCCCGGTAGCGCAGCAGCTCCGCGGCCACCGGTTCCAGTACGCGGGAGCGCCCGCAGGAGGCCGCCGCGT
>DOWQ01000703.1 GCA_003519485.1 Streptomyces sp.
AGCCGGGCCGTCAGGTACTCCGGTATCCGGCCGCTGGTCAGTCCGCCGGCGACGGCCGGCTCCAGGCCCGCCGACTGGGCGTAGGCGCCGGCCGGGAGCCGTCCGTCGGCGAGGAGCAGTACGGCGAGCCGGGCGGCGGCCGGCTGCCCGGCGACCGGCTGCCCAGCAGATGAAGTCCGGACCGTTGCCATCAGAACAGGCTGTACCGCTGGGCGAGCGGCAGTTCGGCGACGGGTGCGGGCTCGACGAGCTCCCCGTCGACATGGATCCGGAAGGTCTCCGGGTCGACGTCGATCTCCGGCAGCGCGCTGTTGTTCGGGAGGTCCGCCTTGGTCAGGGCGCTGGTCGGCCGCAGCCCGACCAGCCGTCGGGTGAGTCCCAGCCGCTCGGCGAGCCCGTCCTCCAGAGCGGCCGGGGCCACGAAGCTGAGGGACAGGTGCGGCGCGCTGCCGGCGGCGGCGGGGAGCGCCCGGCGCAGCAGCACCGGCTGGGTGGTGGGGATGGCGGCGTTGGGGTCGCCGACCGGGGCGCAGACCACCGCCCCGCCCTTGAGCACGGCGGTGGGGCGGATGCCGAAGAACGCCGGTTCCCACAGCACGAGATCCGCCAGCTTGCCCGGCTCGACGGAGCCGGTCCAGTCGTCGACGCCGTGGGCGACGGCCGGGCAGATCGTGTACTTGGCGACGTAGCGCCGGGCGCGTTCGTTGTCGGCGGCCAGCAGGGAGCCCCGGGTGCCGAAGCGCTGCTTCATCACATGGGCGACCTGCCAGGTGCGTCCGACGACCTCGCCGATGCGCCCCATGGCATGGGCGTCGGAGGAGGTGATCGACAGCGCGCCCAGGTCGTGCAGGATGTCCTCGGCGGCGATGGTGCTCGGGCGGATCCGGGACTCGGCGAAGGCCAGGTCCTCGGGCACCCGCGGGTTGAGGTGGTGGCAGACCATCAGCATGTCGAGGTGCTCGGCGACGGTGTTGACGGTGTGCGGGAGGGTCGGATTGGTCGATGCGGGCAGCACATTGGGGTGCGAGGCGACCTTGATGATGTCCGGCGCGTGGCCGCCGCCGGCGCCCTCGGCGTGGAAGACGTGGATGCCGCGCCCGTCGATGGCGGCCAGCGTGCGCTCGACGTGACCGGCCTCGTTGAGGCTGTCGGCGTGCAGCGCGACCTGGAGGCCGAAGGCGTCGGCCGCGCGGAGCGCCGAGTCGATCGCGGCCGGGTTCGCCCCCCAGTCCTCGTGGACCTTGTAGCCGCCCGCGCCGGCCAGCGCTTGTTCGCGCATCGCCTCGTCGCCCGTCCCACCCTTGCCGAACAGCAGGACGTTCAGGGGCAGCTCGTCCAGCGCCCGGTGCATCAGGGCCAGGTGCCAGGCGCCGGCGGTGACGGTGGTGGCCTTGGAGCCCTCGGTGGGCCCGCTGCCCCCGCCGATGACGGTGGTGGTTTCGGTGGCGACCGCCTCGTGAAGGGTGTCGGGGGTCAGTAGATGGACATGAGTGTCGACCGTTCCGGCGGTGAGGATGTGGCCCTCGCCGGACAGCACGTCGGTGCCGGGGCCGATGACCAGATCCGGGTGGACGCCGTCCATGACGCCGGGGTTGCCCGCCTTGCCGAGGGCGACGATCCGGCCGTCGAGGATGCCGACGTCGGCCTTGACGATCCCCCAGTGGTCGAGGACGACGACCTGGGTTATCACGAGGTCGAGGGCGCCGGAGGCCCGTGAGGCGGGCGCCTGGGCCATGGAGTCGCGGATCGTCTTGCCGCCGCCGAACACCGCTTCGTCACCGCCGCGGCAGCGGTCCTCCTCGACCTCGATCCACAGATCCGTGTCGGCGAGCCTGATCCGGTCCCCTGTCGTGGGGCCGTAGAGCGCCGCGTAACCGTCGCGGGTCAACCCGGCCATGTCATGCCTCCTCGGGGAGTCGGGCGTGGCCGCCGAGGGCCACGAGGGAGACAGCCCGGCTCACCCCGGGCTCGAAGCGCACGGACGTTCCGGCCGGGATATCCAGCCGGTGGCCCCGTGCCGCATTCCGGTCGAAGGAGAGGGCGGAATTGGCGTCGGGGAAATGCAGATGCGAACCGATCTGGACCGGCCGGTCGCCGGTATTGACGACGGGAAGTGAAATGCAGGAGCGACCCGCATTCAAGGTAATGGTGCCAGCTGCGGTAATGATTTCGCCGGGGATCATGAGATCGGTGAGGTGATCGTGACGAGCTTGCGCCCGTCGGGGAAGGTCGCCTCGACCTGGACGTCGCGCAGCATCTCGGGCACCCCTTCCATGACGTCATCCCTGGTGAGAACCGTGCGTCCGGCCGTCATCAGGTCGACGACCGACGCGCCCTCGCGGGCTCGCTCCAGCACCCAGCAGGCGAGCAGCGCGGTCGCCTCCGGGTAATTGAGCAGAATTCCCCGAGTCTGCCGGTCCCGCGCGATCATGCCGGCGACGGACAGCAGCAGTTTCTCCGTGTCGGACGGAGTAAGAAGCATGGAAACCTCCGTAATGGTTCGCCGTAATCGGTCGGAACCATGTACTACAGCAGCAGATCTTGTGACGGTTGATCGGTGCTGTCGTTGAGTGGTCATGCTGGTGGATGTGACGGAAGAACACCTCGCTGTGTGGGCTGAGGAACTGGCGGCGCTGACGGAGGGGTTGGGTGGTCTGTTCGCGCGGCCCGAGCCGCGGGAGGTGTTCGCGGACCTGGTCGATGGCCTGTTGGCGGGGCTGGGCCGGGTGAACGGGTGGACGCTGTCCGCCCGGGCGGGGCACGCGACGCCGGACCGGGTGCAGAAGTTCCTGAACGCCGCCTCGTGGTCGGCCGATGAGCTGCGGGACCGGGTGCGTGAGTACGCGCTGGCCGGGATCGGCGACCCGGAGGCGACGCTGGTGCTGGACGACACCCAGGTGCAGAAGAAGGGCACCAGGTCGGTCGGGGTCGCCCACCAGCACTGCGGCCTGACGAAGGACGTGCGCAACTGCCAGGTGATGGTGATGCTCACCTACGCCGCACCGGGCGGGCACACCTTCATCGACCGGGCCCTGTACCTGCCCGAGTCGTGGACGGCGGACCGGGACCGCTGCCGGGCGGCCGGGGTGCCCGACGAGGTCGCCTTCGCCACCAAGCCGCAGCTCGGGCTGCGGATGCTGGAGGGCGCGCCGGCCGCGGGGGTTCCGTTCTCCTGGGTGGCGGCCGACTCCGGCTACGGACGCGACCCGCAGTTGCGGGCCTGGCTGCACGAGCGCGCCCTGCGCTACGTGCTGGCCGTCCCGGTCGACCTGCCCCTGGACGGGCCCCCGGGCAAGCCCCGCCAGCCGAAGGTGGAGCGGGCCGGGGACCTGCTGCACTACGCGGTGGCACGGGACCGGTGGGAGCGCCGCTCGTGCGGGGAGGGCGCCAAAGGGCAGCGGTTCTACGACTGGACCTCCTTCGAGGTGGAGGTGACCGGGCAGGACCCCGCGCCCGGGTTCGCCCACTGGCTGCTGGTCCGCCGCTCCACCGAGAAGAAGCAGCTGGCCGGCGGCCGGATCGACTACGAGTTCGCCTTCTTCCTGGTCCACGCGCCGGTCGCGACCCCGGTTCCGGAGATGATCTCCCGGGCCGGTGTGCGGTGGCAGATCGAGGAGGACAACCGCGAGGGAAAGCAGCTGGTGGGCCTCGGCGGCTACCAGGTCCGCACCTGGACCGCCTGGCACCGGCACGTCACCTGCACGATGCTGGCCCTGGCCTTCCTCGTCGTCCAACGAGCCCAGCATCCCGACCCCGAGCAGCTGACACATCCCCCGGCCGATGCCTTCGTCGAGATCCCCGCCCAGCCCGGGCACCCGGGAAAAGCCCAGACCGTGACGCCCGCTCCTCAGGCCAGCTGACCTCGCGGTTCACCCCCGCCCGAACCGTCCAGGCCCAACTGCCCAGCATCCGGCTCACCGTCCCAGCCCTGGCCACGCTCCTGTCCCTGACCGTCCTGACGCCCCATCACAGCGACGCCTACCAACTCCAGCAGCACCACTGGCGCACCGAACACCAGACCCGGGCCGCCGTCGCCCACTACCGCCGCCGCGGCGACCCACTCCCCGCCCGGCTCCGCCCCTGGAAACACGCCGACCAGAAACGATCACAACATCAAGATCTGCTGCTGTAGTACATGAAAGCCACGCCTTACTTATAAGCCATGGCGATTCGGACGGCAACTTTCCCGCCCGGCGGAAAGTCTGTTATTAACACTATGCCCGTAAATATACGGACAAAGAGTGCAAAACTTTCTTCGCCGAAGAGGGCCCGGCCACCCCACCCGGGCGACGGTCACCGTCCGTTGTCTGTGGCTGCGGCTGGTGTACGGCAGCTACGGCTGCGGTACGGCCGGAGCCACGGCTGAGACCGGGGCCGCGTCCGGGGCCGAGTGCATGGCCCGGCCCGGGGACGCCGTTTCCACCGGGCCCCGGCTGCCGTCGGCCCGGGCGAGAAGCGGGGCCAGCGCCCCGTCCAGCCGCCGACGCAGTGAGGCGGTGTCCGGCGCGAGCGCGCTGACGAGGGTCCCGGACCCGGACAGCGGCATGACGGAGGTGTCCAGGGGGGTGCCCACGGCCGTGTCCTCGCGGCCGGTCGGACGGGCGGCGGCGCCGGCTTCGTCGCGGGACACGCCGGGGTCCACGAGGAGCAGTGAGCCGGCGCTTCCATGGCCGGCGGTGACGGCGGGGCCGTCCCAGCCCGGGGCCGAGGGACCCGCGGCGAACTCCTGGTCGTAGAGGGCGCGCCCACCGGCTTCCACGCGGATCCGCTGCCGGAAGTCCCCGGGCCGTTCGCCGTGCCGGCCGAACAGCACCTCTTCCCGCAGGAGGAGGCGCGCCCCCGGCCCGAGAGCGATACGGACGACGGTGCGGTGCCGGCAGCCCTGCGCCGCGATCACCAGTTCGGGCAGCCAGGCCAGGGTCCCGTACGCCCCGACCCGGATGTCGGCCTCGATGACCGATTCCTCGCCGTGCGGGCCCGGCAGCAGCAGGGTGGCGGAGATGTCCCCGAGGGCGAGGGCACTCCCCGGCCCGACGTCGATCCGCAGGCGCAGCCGGTCCCCGCCGACCGGACCGGCCGCGCCGGCAGCCAGGTGCACGTCGGCGGCGGTTGCGTGACGGGACGTCCAGGCGGCGACCGCGGCCGGCACGGCGGGCATGGTGGTGCGCAGCATCAGCGGCCAGTCCGGCCGCAGCGTTCGGATGCGCGTACGGGCCCGGCCGAGCGGTCCCTCGTCGCGTTCGGTGGCCAGCCGGGCCAGTGCGTGCATCGTCGGTGTTCTCCGGTCAGCTGTCGGGCGCGGACAGTTGCTTGCGCACCCAGGCGGTGACCTCGGTGGCCGCCGGGTCGTCCACCAGGGACAGGAAGCAGACGGGGCGGTCTCCGCGCCGGGCCGCCGCGTCCCGGGCCATGACCGACAGGTCCGCGTTCACCCGGGCGGCGAGATCCGTCTTGTTGATGACCAGCAGGTCGGCGGCGGTGACCCCGGGGCCGCCCTTGCGGGGCACCTTGTCACCGCCCGCGACATCGATGACGAAGATCTGGCAGTGGATCAGGCCGCGGCTGAAGGTGGCGGTGAGGTTGTCCCCGCCGCTCTCGATGAGGAGCAGGTCGAGCGGCGGCAGGCTGCTCTCCAGGTCCTCGACGGCCTCCAGGTTGGCGGAGATGTCGTCGCGGATCGCGGTGTGGGGGCAGCAGCCGGTCTCGACCGCGCGGACCCGTTCGGCGGGCAGGACTCCGTTGTGGAGCAGGAAGTCGGCGTCCTCGGTGGTGTAGATGTCGTTGGTCACCACNNGACCGGCACAGCGCGGCGACGAGGGCGGTCTTGCCGGAGCCCACCGGGCCGCCGAGGCCGATCCTGAGTGGATGGCCGGGGCTGCGGGCGAGGGTGCCCGGCGCGGGCCCGGGGTGCGGGTGGGCGTGGGTGTGTTGGCCGTCGTC
>DOWQ01000702.1 GCA_003519485.1 Streptomyces sp.
TGCTGTATCCCGCCGGAGAGCTGCCACGGGTACGCACCCGCCGCGTCGTCGAGGCCGACGGCGCGCAGGGAGCTCGCGACGAGTTCCCGGCGGCGGTCCTTGGAGAGGTGTTTCTTCTGCCGGAGCGGCAGTTCGACGTTGTCCCGCACGCTCATCCAGGGGAACAGGCTGCGCCCGTACTCCTGGAAGACCACCGCCATGCCGGGCGGCGGGCCGGTGACGGGGCCGCCCTGCAGGAGGACGTCACCGCCCGTGGGCGCGAGCAGGCCGGCGATGCACTTGAGGAGGGTCGTCTTGCCGCAGCCGGACGGGCCGACCAGGCAGACGAGTTCGCCGGCTTCGAGGGAGAAGGTCAGGTCGCGGACCGCCTCGACGCGCCGCCCGTGCCCCTCGTAGACCTTCCGCAGGCCCCGTACGTCGAGCATGTGCTGTCCTCTCCTGCCGTTGCGGGCTTGCGCGTTCCGGGCTTCCGGGTTCCGGGCCTCCGCGTTGCCCGCTCCGCCGCCCCGTGCCTCCGCGTTCATGACGCCTTCCGGGCTGCGCGCAGGCCGTGATACCAGGCCAGCGCCCGGCGCTCGACCAGCTGGAAGACCACCGAGAGCAGGACGCCGAGGAGGCCGAGGAGCAGGATGCCGCTCCACATGCCGGGGATGGCGAAGGTCCGCTGGAACTGCACGATGGCGTAGCCGAGTCCGTTGCTGGCCGCGAACATCTCGCTGATGACCATCAGGATGACGCCGATCGACAGGGCCTGTCGCAGCCCGGCGAAGATCTGCGGGGAGGCGGCGGGCAGCACGAGGCGGCGCAGCCGGGCCGCGCCGCCGATGCCGTACGACCTGGCGGTCTCGGCCAGTACGCCGTCGATCGCGCGGACGCCCTCGACGGTGTTGAGCAGGACGGGCCAGACGCAGCCGGAGACGATGACGGCGACCTTCATCGTGTCGCCGATGCCGGCGAACAGCATGATCACGGGGACCAGGACCGGCGGCGGCACGGCGCGGAGGAACTCCAGTACGGGCTCGGTGGCGGCTCGCACCCGGGGGTAGGAGCCGATGACGACGCCGAGCGCCACGCCCAGCACGGCCGCGGCGAGGTAGCCGGCGAGCAGCCGGGCGACGCTGGGCAGTAGGTCCTCGGCGAACCGTTCGCCGGTCCACACCTCGCGGCCGCTCTCCAGGATGGCGCTCAGCCGCGGGGAGTAGACGCTGGTGCTGCCTGCGGATGCGTACCACCACACGGTGACGAGCAGCGCCGGCAGCCCGAGGGCGAACAGCAGCCGCAGGCCGGCGCGCCTGAGCGCGCGCGGCCGGGCGGCGCCGGGTTCGGCCGTACGGTCAACGGCGGTTCCGGGGGCGGCGATACGTTCCCCGGCGTCGCCGTCCGTTGCCCCTGCTGCGCGCTTCATACAGCCGCCTCCCCGCGTACGGACTGGTGCCAGGCGAGCGAGCGGCGCTCCACCGCCCGCGCACCGAGGTTGATCAGGACGCCGAGCAGGCCGGTGACGGCGACCAGCGCGTACATGTCCGGTACGGCGTGGGATGCCTGGGCGACGGCGATCCTGGCGCCGAGCCCGGGGGTGCCGATGACGAGTTCGGCGGTGATGGCGAGCACGAGGGCGACGGCGGCGGCCAGCCGGATCCCGGTCATGACGTACGGCAGGGCGGTCGGCCACAGCAGATACCGGATCCGGGCCCAGGTGCCGAGGCCGTAGCTGCGGGCGGTCTCCTCGGCGACGGGGTCGATGTCGCGGACGCCGTAGAGGACTTGGACGAGGACCTGCCAGAACGCCGCGTACACCACCAGCAGCAGGGTGGAGCGCAGGTCGGTGCCGTAGAGGAGGACCGCGAGCGGGATCAGGGCCACCGAGGGGATGGGGCGCAGGAATTCGATGGTGGTGGCCGTGATGTCGCGCAGATACGGGACGGTGACGATCACGATCCCCACGCCGATGCCGGCGGCGGTGGCGATGAGCAGGCCGAGGGCCCAGCCGGTGAGGGTGTCGCCGAGTGCCGTCCAGAAGGCGGCGTCGGCCATCTCCCCGGCGAGTGCGGCGGCGATGCTGCTGGTCGGCGGGAGGTACTCGGGCGGGACGACACCGAGCCGGGGCACCGCCTCGACCAGGGCGAGAAAGACGCCGAGGCCGGCCAGGCCGAGGGCGGCGTTGTTCCAGCGGGCGCGGGCGGGCCGGGGCGCGGGCGCTGATACGGGTACGGGTACGGGTACGGGTGCTGACGCGGCGGACCGGCCGGAGAGGTTTCCGGACCGGCCGGCCGACGCGGACTGTCCGGCCGGTCCGGCGGCCGTGGGTTCCTGCGGGCTGTCCTCCGTCACGGCAGCAGCTTGTCCAGGTCGGGCGCGGTCTTGAAGAGGCCGTCCTGCTGTCCCAGTTCGGCCAGCCGGTCCAGGGAGTCCCGGCTGGGCTCCTCGGGCCAGCTCGGGAGGGTCATGGCGTCCAGCGTCTCGGCGGGGATCTTGGTGTACGTGCTGAGGATCTCCCGGACCTCGTCGGGGTGGCTCTCGGCGTAGGCGAGGGATTCCCGGGTCGCCTCCTGGAACTTCTTCACCAGCTCGGGATTCTTCTGGGCCAGCTCGGCGGAGGTGAAGTACATGGCGACGGTGAGTTCGGGGTGGACGTCGACGAAGTTGGAGGCGATGACCCGGCCGCCGCTCCCCTTGATGACGGCGAGCGACGGCTCGACGACCCAGGCGGCGTCGATCCGGCCGCCGTCCAGAGCGGCGGGCATCTGGTCGAAGGCCATCTCGACGAATTCCACCTTCTCCGGATCGCCGCCGGCCTTGCGCACCGACTCCCGTACGGAGGTGTCGCCGATGTTCTTGAGCGTGTTGACCGCGACCTTCTTGCCCGCGAGGCCGGCCGCGGACTTGACCGGGCTGTCCTTCTTGACGACGACCCCGCCGAAGTCGGCGCCGTCCTTCCCGGTCGAGGCGACGCCGTTGACGACGGCCTTCAGCGGCACCTGCTGGCTCTGGGCAACCATCAGCGAGGTGACGTTGCTGAATCCGAACTGGAACTGGCCGCTGACCACGCCGGGCACGATGGCCGCGCCGCCCTGTCCGGTCTCCAGGGTCAGCTCGATGCCGCGCTCGCTGTAGAAGCCCTTCTCCTTGCCGAGGTAGACGGGCGCCACGTCGACGATGGGAATGACGCCGAGCTTGACCGGGGTGCTGCCGTCCGGCGAGGTTTCCGAGGACTCCGAAGATCCGCAGGCCGTCGTGGCGGTGATGAGCATCGCCACGGTGGCGAGCCCGACTGGCAAACGGCGCACGGGGCCTCCCTTATGAGTTCTCCAGTGCACCGCTCGAAGTGTGCGCTGACCGAACGTTGATTCTCAGGGGGAACATAGAGTCGGCCCGGTGGGTAATCAAAACTCGTGCACAAGCCCGCTCAGCACCGCACCCGCGACCCGCTGTCCGGACTTCGGCGGAACAATGGCCTCCGCCGGATCCGTCGTGGCCTCCGCACCCGCCACACCCGTTGACGTGCCAACTGCCCGGCCATAACGTCCCTGTTGCGCTCGATGGTTCGCAGACCGAACAAAAGAGGGGTTGTGCATGGGTGAACAGGTGCGAGAAGCGCACTTCGTCCAGTCTCTCGAACGCGGGCTGGCCGTCATCCGCGCCTTCGACGGCGAACACCGGGAGTTGACGCTCAGCGAGGTCGCCCGCGCCTGCGACTTCACCCGCGCCGCGGCCCGCCGCTTTCTGCTCACCCTCACCGACCTCGGCTATGTCACTACCGACGGACGGCTGTTCCGGCTCACTCCCCGGGTGCTGGAGCTCGGATACGCCTACTTGTCCAGCTTCTCGCTGCCCGACATCGCAGAGCCCCATCTCGAACGCCTGGTCGCCGAGGTCCGCGAGTCCTCCTCGGTGTGCGTGCTGGACGGCGACGACATCGTCTACGTGGGACGCGTGCCCACCAGCCGCATCATGACCGCCACCATCACGGTCGGCACCCGCTTCCCCGCCCAGGTGACCTCGGTGGGCCGCGTCCTGCTGGCCCACCTCACCGATGAGGAGATCGAACGGCGCCTCGAACGCACCGAGCTCCGCCCGCTGACTTCCCGCACCATCACCTCCGCCGCCCTGTTGCGCACGGAGCTCCGGCGGGTGCGCCGGCAGGGCTACGCCATCGTCGACCAGGAGCTGGAGGAGGGGCTGCGCTCGGTGGCCGCCCCGGTCCGGGCCCGGGACGGCTCGGTGGTCGCGGCCGTCAACATCCCCGTGCACGCAAGCCGCAACTCGGTGGACTCCGTACGCCGTGACCTGCTGCCCGCGCTGCTGGCGACCGTGGCCCGGATAGAGGCCGACCTACGAGTGGTCAAGCCCTGGCGCTGACTCAGCGCCGCGAGAGTCCCTCAACACCTCTCCTTGCCCGCTGCCACGCATGACGTGGCCAGGGTGACGCCGGGCTGCTCCCGGGCGACGCGGAGGTATCGGTTGGCCCGTGCCGCTCTCCTGCGCTCCCGCGTGCGCGCCCGCAGGAGAGCGGCAGCGGGCGGCCGAGTTGGCCGGCGCAGCGTGGGCTCATCGCCGCGTGCGCGGGATCAGTGAACAGCACGGGCAGTCTGCGGGTGGTTATGGGGGTTCATCCCCGCATGCCCGGGGAGAGATACCGGCTCGACCGGCCTGCCACAAGTGGTCCGACCGCACTCCTCGAAGTCAAGGGCCCGGAACCCTTGACGCAGGGTTCACGAAAACTACGTTTCTGCAAGCGGAAGTTGCTTTCCACTTTATGGAATTAGTTTGAACGTTCCCCGCCGTCCTCACCCCGGAGCCCCCGCATGACTACCGTCGATGACCGATCGTCCGTGGAAGCCGGCGGAGCCCCCAGTACGGGCTTGTACACGTACGACCTCGCCCCGACGAAGAAGGAGGGGCGCCGCTGGGGCACGTACAACGTCTTCACATTGTGGGCAAACGATGTGCACAGCCTCGGAAACTACGCCTTCGCCATCGGCCTCTTCGCCCTCGGGTTGAACGTATGGGGCATTCTGGCAGCCTTCGCGCTCGCTTCCGTCCTGCTCTTTCTCCTGCTGACGCTGTCCGGGTTCATGGGCCACAAGACGGGCGTTCCCTTTCCCGTCATGAGCCGCATAGCGTTCGGCATCAAAGGTGCACAGATACCGGCGGTCATCCGTGGTGCCGTCGCCATCGCCTGGTTCGGTATCCAGACCTATCTTGCCTCTTCGGTACTGAGTGCCCTTCTCGTGGCGATGTTCCCCGGCCTACGCGCCCTGGACTCCGACTCCCTGCTCGGACAGTCGACGCTCGGCTGGATCACTTTCCTGGCTCTCTGGGCCCTTCAAGTGCTGATCGTCAGCTACGGAATGCAGATGATCAGGCGCTACATGGCCTGGGCGGCGCCCATGACGCTGATCACCATGTGTGCCCTCGCGGTGTGGATGTTCGTCCGCGCGGACGGCTCGATCTCGCTGGCCATTGACGAACCGCTCACCGGTGGCGCAATGTGGCTGCAGATTCTGCAGGGTGCCGCGCTGTGGGTCGTGATCTACGGAACGTTCGTGCTGAACTTCTGCGACTTCACCCGTTCCGCCGAGAGCCGGGCCTCCATCGTTCGCGGAAACGTGATCGGTATCCCGGTGAACATGCTGTTCTTCGCCGTCATCGTGGCGGTCCTCAGCGGGGCCCAGTTCAAGCTCGACGGTCACATCATCACCAGCCCCACGGATATTGTCGCGACCATCCCGAACATGTTCCTGTTGGCAGCGGCCTCACTCGCCCTCATTGCTCTGACGGTCGCGGTGAATCTGCTCGCCAACTTCGTGGCACCGATCTACACACTGGTCAATCTCTTCCCGCGTCGGCTGAATTTCCGCCGGGCCGGTCTGGTGAGCGCAATCCTGGGCCTGGTGATCCTGCCCTGGAACCTCTACAACAGCCCGGTCGTGGTGAACTACTTCCTCGGCGGGCTCGGCGCCCTGCTCGGACCGCTCTTCGGCGTGATCATGGCTGACTACTGGCTGCTGCGGAAGGCATGTGTGAACGTCCCCGACCTTTATACGGAGGACTACCGGGGCGAATACCACTACCGCGGCGGTGTCAATATGCGGGCTGTCTGGGCATTCGTCCCCAGCGCCGCGATCGCCGTTGTCCTCGCGCTGGTGCCCGTCTTCCACTCCGTGGCCGGATTCTCCTGGTTCATCGGCGCCCTGGCCGCTGCCGCCCTGTATGCCGTCATCGCGGACCGCACCGCGCAGATCCGGGACGTGGACGGCGAGGCCATCGCCGTCGCCACTGAATGAGTCCCGAGACGGCCCGCGACTGGAGGAGAAACCCGATGACGACCACAGCCCGGGCCACGGTGCAGCACGAGGACGAGCGCGTGCGGGTCACGCGCTGGGACTTCGAGCCGGGAGCCAGCACAGGCCGGCACGTACACGACCACGACTACGTCGTGGTGCCTCTCACCGACGGCACGACCGGCATCCGCACACCCGACGGGACGGAGACCCCGTCACAGCTGAGGGCCGGCGAGTCCTACGCCCGCCCTGCCGGCGCCGAGCACGAGGTCGTCAACACCGGCAGCTCCTGGCTGGCCTTCGTCGAGATCGAGCTCAAAGAACCTGCGGCAACGGCGCCGGCGTGATCATGGGCCGTGCCCCATCGCGGCGAGCCGGGCGACTGCGACCACCGCAGGCGCCCGGCTCCCGGGCGTGCGTGACCGCTCACTCGTAGTCGTACTTCATGCCGATGCCGAGCGTGCTCTGCGCCGGTAGGACGACGATGTCGAGCACCGGGGGCACGAGCAGCTCGGCCAGCCGGGCCGTCTCGTCGGGCGTCCGGTTGCGGGTCTGGTTGCGCAGCGAGAACCGCAGCGCGGTGGGGAACTGGCCGAACGCGGCGGGCCGTTGGGCGGCGCCCGCGCCGGAGCCGTCCCGGTGCCGGAGATCAGACGTTGGCATGGCCGTCCTCCCGAGAGGCGGTGCGCGGCCTCAGCCGCCCGTCGACCAGGTCCTCCAGGCGGTCGAAGCGATCCTGTTCGAAGACGAGATGAGTGATGATCACGACGGCCCGGCCGCGCGACCGCAGGTCCTCGACCAGGCCCCAGAAGTGCAGATACGTCTCCCAGTCGAAGCCCTGGTACGGCTCGTCCAGCAGCAGTACGTCGGGGTCGTGCAGCAGCGCGAGGGTGAGGTTCAGCTTCTGCAGGGTCCCGCCCGAGAGCTCACCGGCGGGCTTCGTCTCGTACTGCTCGTAGCCCAGCCGGTGCATCAGTTCGCGGCCCCGGTCGAGGTCCGGCAGCCGGTGCGCGGCGGCGAAGTAGCGCAGATGCTGGCCGACGGTGAGGTTGTGGTTGAGGACGGGAACCTGCGGGCAGTAGCCGAGACTTCCGGCGAGACGGACCTCGCCGCGGTCGACGGCCAGGGTGCCGGCCAGCGACTTGAGGAGGGTCGACTTGCCGGAGCCGTTCTCGCCGATGACCGCGACCAACTGACCGGGCTCCACCCGCAGGTCGGCTCCCCGCAGCACCCGGTGCCGGCCGTAGGACTTGTGGACGTCGCGCGCGAGCAGCACGGCTCCGGCGCGGTCGTGAGCATCGGCGTCGGCTTGAGATTGAGATCGAGCTCCGGGATCAGCGGTCATGACGAGCCTCCTTCGGGTCGTGGCCGGGCGGGGCCGCGGTCAGACCGCCCGCGTAGACGCTCAGCATTTCGGGGGCCCAGCGCCCCATACCGGCCGCCGACAGGGGGTCGAAGCCGAGCACCCCGGTGAGGTGGTCCCGCAGCAGCAGCACGGCCAAGTCGTTGACCAGAAGGAACGCGGCGCGCACGGCGGGGTCGTGGCCGGGTGTCGCCATACCCGCGGCCACCAGGCCGTCCAGCGTGACCCGGCTCAGCTCGAACAGCTTGCCGAACAGCCGGCGCCCGGCCTCGACGTCGGACAGCAGGAGCCAGCGCAGATAGGCGGGCATCGGAGAGTCCGGCGGCAGATGCCGTACGAAGGCCTCACCCAGCGATCCCGCCGCCTCCGGGCTCAGCCCCACCGCCCCGCCCTCCCCGGTCAGCTCGCCGAGCATGGCCTCGAAAGTCGCCAGCACATGACCGTCCACCGCCTCCCGCAGCCCCTCCTTGGAGCCGAAGTGGTGGACGACCAGCGCGGGCGACACTCCGGCCGCCGCGCCGACCTGCCGCATGGTCGCCGTGCCGGGGCCCTGCACGGCGAACAGCCGCAGTGCCTCGTCCCGGATGACGGCCCGGGCGGTTCGATCCTCGGAAACTGAACGCATGTACAGCATGCTAAACAGTTGTTCAGTAGCTGTCCAGCCCTGGCCGGTGGTTCGTCGCTGGACGGCGCGGCCCACCGGAACCGCACGGCAGGTCCCTGTGCAGCGCCGGACGGGGTTCTGGGTGGCGCCGGCCGGGGCTCTCAGTACGGCCAGGTGTCGCTGCAGAGACCGACGTCTTGGCGAGGAGCACGAGCTGGTCCATGAGAGAGACGGCTTCGTCGACGCGACCGCACCGGGCGAGGGCTTCAGCGCTCCGGCAGGAGCAGGCGAGGGAGTCGCCCTCGCTGCCGGACAGTCCGTCGGGGCCCGAGGTAGCGGTTCACGTACGGGCCGTCCTGCAGGGTCGACGGCGGCCACGGTGCCGCGCATGCGGGGGTCGTCGGCTGGGCGGTAGCCGTGGAGCAGCCCGAGGAGGAGACCCGCGTCCAGGTCGTCGCTGTGCGCGGAGCGTACGTAGCTGTTCAGGCGCGGGCTGAAGCAGCGGGGGCCGGCGAAGTCGGCGATGGCCTGTCGTTCGCGCCGCCATCGGGCCGGGGGCGGCGACAGAACAAGGGATCGACTCGGCCGTCAGGCCGTTTCGTCGGGGTGGAGGCGGCCGAGCAGCTCATGGAGGCTGCGGCGGCCCTCGTCATCGAGACGGTTGAAGGCCGCCGAGGTGGCCCGCATGTCCGCGCGGATCAGGCGGACGGCCTCCAGGCCCTGTTCCGTCGCGACCACGTTCTTGATGCGCCGGTCGGCCGGGTCGAGGTGCCTGGAGACCAGTCCATGGGCTTCCAGCCGGTCGACGAGCCCGGTGATGTTGGACGCGTCGCAGCCGAGCTGTCCCGCGAGAGCGCGCATGGGCAGCGGCTGCCGCAGCAGGATGAGCGTCTTGGCCTGGGTCATGGTGAGCCCCTGTACCGCGGCCGCGGCGGCGAGATCCCGGTAGTAGCCGGCGGCGGCACGGGCCAGGCGCTCCAGGAGGTCGACGTGGGTGGGGTCACTCCCCTTCGGGTCGGGGGTTTCCGGTGCCTGGCGCGGGGCGGAGATGCGGGACATGCCGCGAAGTCTAGGCGAACCTCAACGTTTGACTTCATCAAGCATTGACTTTACCGTTCGTTCTCATAGTTGGGTGCATTAAGCATCTATCTTTCGAGCTGGATCCTGCTGCTGGACTCCGGCCCTTCGCCCCTCCTTGCCCCGCCTTGTCCCGCCCCGAAGAGAGCGCCCGTGTCCCACACCGTTGCCCCGCCGCCCGGCCGAGACCGACGTGAGATCGCAGTCGTCCTCGTGCTGAGCCTCGCCGCCATGGTCGTGTCGATGATGCAGACGCTGGTGATCCCGATCCTCGGTCTGATCGGGAGCAGCCTCGGCAGCAGCGCTGCCGACGTCAGCTGGGTGACGACCGCGACCCTGCTCTCCGCAGCCGTCTTCACCCCCCTGCTCGGCCGCCTGGGCGATCAGCGCGGGAAGAAGCCGACGCTCATCGGCGTGCTGGTGGTGATGATCGCCGGCTCGGTCCTGGCGGCCACCACCGACTCGTTCCTCTGGCTGATCGTGGGCCGGGTCCTCCAGGGGGCCGCCACAGCGATCTTCCCGCTCGCGCTGTCGGTGCTCCGCGAGGAGGTCCCGGCCCACCGGCTGCCCGGAGCCATGTCACTGGTCAGCGGGACCCTCGCCTTCGGCAGCGGCTTCGCGCTGGTCGGCACCGGCCTGCTGACCCGCGGCGCCGACGCCGACTACCACCGTGTCTTCTGGCTGGCCGCCGGGCTGGCTCTNNTCTTCCTGGTCCTGCTGCTGCTGCCGATCTCGCAGGGGCACGAGTGGGGCTGGACGTCCGCCCGCACCCTGGGCAGCTTCGCCGGAGCGGTCGTGATGGCCGGTGTCTGGGCCTTCACGGAGAGCCGCGTGCGCGAACCGATGGTCGACATGGCGATGTTCCTCCACCGCCCGGTGCTCTTCAGCAACCTCGCGGGCCTCTTCGTCGGGTTCGGGATGTTCGCCCAGTTCCTCGGCGTCTCCTACCTGGCGCAGGTCCCGCGGGACATCGCGGGCTACGGCTTCGGCGCCTCCGTGCTCCGCGCCTCCGTCGAGTACCTGCTGCCCAGCACGATCGCCTCCCTGGTCGCCGCCCAGTTCGGCGGCGTGCTGATCCGCAGGATGGGCCCCCGTCTCACCCTCGGCCTGAGCGCGGTGAGCGGCATGACCGGCTTCACGTGGCTGGCCGTCGCACACTCCTCGACCCCCTCGGTGATCGGCGCCGGAATGGCGGTCGGTACGGCCATCAGCCTCGGCTACGCCGCGATGCCCGCACTGATCGTCGCGGGGGTGCCGCCCCACCAGACCGGCGTCGCCAACGGCATCAACTCCATCTCCCGGTCCGTCGGAAGCTCGATCGCCAGCGCACTGGTCATGACGCTGCTCGCGTCCAGAACCATCGAGAACCTGCCCGCCGGGGTGCCCCCGGTGCCCGCCGAGAGCCAGTTCACGCTGAGCTTCACCATCGCCGGTGCCGCCTTCGCCTTCGTCCTGGCCATCGCGGTGGTCGGCCTGAAGCGGCAGCGGCAGGTGCCCCGTGTCGAACACCGGCCCGTCACCGACCCGGCCACCGAGCCCGCCGCCACCGCCGCCACCGTTTGACGTCCCGCCCGATTCCCGGGTCTGCGCCACCGCACCAAGGCTCCACGAGGCACACCACCGGCGACCGTCCCGATCCCGTACGGGATCGGGACGGTCGCCGGTGGGGCCGTGCTAGTTCACCGCCGCCGTGTCCGCGTCGCGGTACCGCCGCAGTTCCTGCCTGGCGATGGCCCGCTTGTGGACCTCGTCGGGACCGTCCGCCAGCCGCAGCGTCCGCAGATGCGCGTACATCATCGCGAGCGGGAAGTCCTCCGTCACCCCCGCTCCCCCGTGCACCTGGATCGCGCGGTCGACGATCTTCAACGCGATGTTCGGGGCGGCCACCTTGATGGCTGCGATCTCGGTGCGCGCCTCCTTGTTTCCGACCGTGTCCATCAGATGCGCGGCCTTGAGCGTGAGCAGGCGGATCATCTCGATGTCGATACGCGCTTCCGCGATCCAGTCCTGGACGTTGGACCGGTCGGCGACCGGTTGACCGAACGTCACCCGGGACTGGGCCCGCCGGCACATCAGCTCCAGCGCCCGCTCGGCCGCGCCGATCGCCCGCATGCAGTGGTGGATGCGGCCGGGCCCGAGCCGGGCCTGGCTGATCGCGAAACCCTCGCCCTCGCCCTTGAGTACGTCCTCGGCCGGCACCAGCACGTCGGTGAAGTCGATCTCGGCGTGTCCCTCACGGTCCTGGTAGCCGAACACCGGCAGACCGCGCATCACCGTGACCCCGGGGGCGTCGATCGGGACGACCATCATCGACTGCTGCCGGTGCGGGGCAGCGGTGGGGTCCGTCTTCCCCATCACGATCAGTACCTTGCAATTGCGGTGCAGGGCATTGGACGCGAACCACTTGCGGCCGTTGAGCACGTACGCGTCACCGTCGCGCTCCATCCGCAACTCGATGTTGGTGGCGTCGGAACTGGCGACCCGCGGCTCGGTCATCGCGAAGGCCGAGGCCATCGTCCCGTCGAGCAGGGGACTCAGGTACTTCTTCTTGTGCTCGTCGCTGCCGAACAGCGTGAGCACCTCCATGTTGCCGGTGTCCGGAGCGTTGCAGTTGCACGCCTCGGGGGCGATGTGGCTGCGTCCCATGATCTCCGCCAGCGGCGCGTACTCCAGATTCGTCAGCCCCGGGCCCCACTCCGGGTGCGGGTGGAAGAGGTTCCACAGACCGCGCTTGCGCGCCTCCGCTTTGAGTTCCTCGAGGACCGGCGGCTGGAAGTGCGGGTCGCCCGAGGCGCGCATCTGCTCCTGGTACACCGCCTCGGCGGGGTAGATGTGCGCATCCATGAAGTCGAGCAGATCTGCCTGGTACTTCTTGGCGCGGTCCGAGATCTCAAACAGGGACATCCGAACTCCTGACGGGTAGGGAGGAAAAACTCGGTGGGCGCTTGTCGAGGTGACTGGCCACGCCTTCGACCACATCGGCGCCGCGGAAGGCCTGGAGCATGAGGCCCTCCGCCCGGGCCGCGGAATCGGCGTAGGTGCCGTCGGCGTCGTCGCGCAGCTGGCTCTTGATGGTGGCCATGGATGCCGGGGAGCAGCGCGTAGCGAGATCGGCGGCGTACGCGACGGCGGCATCGACCACACTGCCGGTGGGAACCAGGTGGTCGAGGAGTCCGATACGGAGTGCCTCCTCCGCGTCCACCATCCGACTCGACAGCAACAGGTCCGTAGCCCGGCTGTGCCCGACGAGCCGGGGCAGCAGCCAGGAGATCCCGTATTCCGCGATCAGCCCGCGCTGCGCGAAGGCCGTGGTGAACCGGGCCGCGGGCGAGCCGAAGCGGAGGTCGCAGTAGAGCGCCTCCACCACGCCCAGGCCCGCGGCCACCCCGTTGACCGCACCGATCAGCGGTTTGCGCAGGGTCAGCGGCACGTCGCGCGGCCGGCGTCGCGCCCGGTCCGTCTCGGAGACCTGGCCTGCGGCCCGCAGTCGCTCCAGGTCGGCGCCGGCGCAGAATCCGCGCCCCGCTCCGGTGACCACGACGGCTCGTACGTCCGGGTCGTCCTCGGCGGCGTCGAGCAGCGTGAAGTAGCGGTCCTCGAGTTCGTCGGTCCAGGCATTCAGCTTGGCGGGCCGGTTGAACGTGAGCACGAGCACGGGCCCGCGGTGTTCGGCGAGGACGACGTCGTCCGGCGCGCCGGTCATGTCTGCGCCAGCAGGGAGCTCTGGTAGCGGCGCATCCCGCGCAGCCACCGGTCGTAGTCCGAGCCCTTCTGCCGGTACATGGCCAGGACTTCTTCGTGCGGCAGGATCAGGAACCGCCCATCCTCCATCGCGGTGAGGACGGCGTCGGCGACCTCGGCCGGCTCGAGGACGTCACCCGCGGACATGACGGCCTGCGTGGCGGCCTTACCCAGCGCGTCCCCGGAGTCCTTCCCGGCGTACAGCAACTCGGTGTTCACGCCCATGGGGCACAGGCAGCTGACATGGACGCCGCGATCGCCGTAGGTGACGCTCAGCCATTCGGCGAAGGCGACGGCCGCGTGCTTGGTGACGGCGTACGTGGCGGAGCCGATCTGAGTGAGCAGCCCGGCCGCCGAGGCGGTGCTGACGAAGTAGCCCTCACCGCGCTCGAGCCACTGCGGCACCAGCAGCTGTGCCGCCCGGATGTGCGCTCGCAGGTTCACGTCGATCGAGACGTCCCAGTCCTGCTCACCCGCGTCGAGGCCCGGTGCCCCGGCGATGCCGGCGTTCGCGAAGTAGAGGTCGACCGGGCCGAACTCGCTCTCCGCCAGGGCGATCAACTGCTGGATCCGGGCAGGTTCCGAGACGTCCGCGGCGGCGCTGACAGTGCTGCCCGGATGGTCGGCGTTGACTCTTTCCGACACCGCCCGGGCTGTGTCCGCGTCGAGGTCCGCGACGACGACCCGGGCGCCCTCGCGTGCGAGCCGTGCGACCAGCGCGCCGCCGATGCCGCCACCGCCACCGGTGACGATGGCGACTCTTTCTGCAACGTTCACAGCGAACCCTCTCCGTGGCGGGGCGTGCGGTGCCGGGGCACCGCCACGAGTTGGCGTGCCCGTGCTCTTCGCCCACCCCTGTATAGTTGAAGCTGAAGTCAAGTTCAACCGTGCGATGCGCATCACCGTCCTGATCGGGCCCGCCGGGAGCATCCGCTCCCGGGCCTCTGAGCACCTTGATACGTTCACCGCGCTGCTCCCGGCCCCGTCCGCGCGCCTGTCCGCGCCGGCGTCGACCCAGTCTCCCGCCGACGCGGTGCCGGAGAAGGTCGACAATCCCTTCGACACCGAAGACGAAATGGTGTCCCTTCTGGTCGAACAGATTCGCACGCAGCAGGCCACCGTCGACGAAATCGTTGAGGAGTACGGCACGACGAGGCCGGAAAATGTGCAGAAGGTGCGCGCTGCGCTCGGCCTGTAGCAAAGGCGGCTTACCGGTGACCGCCTGGATGGTCCGCAGGCACCCCGGCGGTTGAGTCGTCCATCCCCCGCTCAAAACGGCCAGGCGACCGGGGGATTTCGCCGGCTGGCAGGATGGCGGCTCCCAACAGGGAACATCCCGGTCCGGTGAACGCCAGCACCGGGGCCGCGTCTTCGCTCGCGACCGCCACCACACGCACAGGAGAACAGACCGTGACCGACAAGGACGTTGAGCAGACCGACGAGCGGGGTTACGGTCCGGAACCCTGGTGGGCGGACCTCGGGACGTGGGGGGCTGTCGCACTGATCGTCGTCGGAGGTCTCGCGGCAGCGTGGGTCTTCTTCCGGCTGCCAGGCACCCCGGAGGAGCTGGCGGCCGGCTATTACCAGGCCGCCAAGGTCGTCGCCATCGGCCTGGTAATCGTGGGAAGCACCTTGCTGAGCCGTCGTCGCGCCCAGGCCGCGGCCACCGAGGACACGAACGCGGCGTAACGCGCCTGACGCCACCGGTCGGTGGGCAACGTCAGACGGCGTACGGCACCGTTGGACCATCGAACGCCCCATGGGCTGCCACCGCCTCCACCCCGCTACGAAAGCAAAGCCGAGCACATCCTGGCCTCCACGAGCATCGCCTGCACCCTCATCTGCTACCGCCGGCTCAGCAGAGATGACTTCTAAATCCAGTGGCTCGTCCGCCCAGTGGCGTGGCAGCCTTCGGGGTCATGGATGCAGACGTGTGGACCGAACAGGTGGCGCAGGGCTACGACGAGTCGTCCGCGCACATGTACGCGCCTGAAGTCCTGGGTCCCACGGTCGACTTCCTCGAGCGCCGTGCGGGTCGTGGACCGGCACTGGAGTTCGCGGTGGGGACCGGACGGGTCGCGCTTCCGCTGAGCGCGCGAGGCGTCCGGGTGGCCGGCATCGAGATGTCGGATCCCATGGCGAGGGAGCTCGGCAAGAAGCCTGGCGGCGGCGACGTTGCCGTGACCGCCGGAGACATGACGACCGCTCGGGCTCCGGGCACGTTCAGCCTGGTCTACCTCGTCTACAACGCCATCACCTGCCTGCTGTCCCAGGACGAACAAGTCGCGTGCTTCCGCAACGCCGCGGAGCATCTCGAGCCGGGCGGCCGTTTCGTGATCGAGGTCTTCGTCCCTCATCTGCAGCGTCTGCCACCGGGCGAGACGGCACGCCCGTTCCACATCGGCGAGCAGCACGTCAGCTTTGACATGTACGACCTGGCCAACCAGCAGTTGGTCTCGCACCACTACACGATCGTGGACGGCCGAGGCTCCACGTTCCTCTCACCGCACCGCTATGTCTGGCCCTCCGAACTCGACCTGATGGCCAGGCTCACCGGCCTGGAGCTGTCCGAACGGTGGGCGGACTGGAACGAGGAGCCTTTCACCGGGTCCAGCACGTCACATATCTCCGTGTGGCAGAAGCCGCCCCACCGTTCCGTATCTCTTTGATCACCGGGAGGCCCGGGAGGGCGGCGACGAGAGCGGGCCGGCGCCGGATCACCGGTGGCCGGGGAGCCGCAGGGCGTTCGCCCAGAGCCGGGTGACCGTGACCAGGAGCTTCTCGAAGTCCACCGGTGCGCCTTCTTCTTGCCTCTCTCCGAGCACGAAGGCGTTGTAGGCCATGACGCTGACCATGCCCGACAGCGCACGGGACGCCATCATCGGATCGACCTCGCGGTCCGCGACACCCCGCTCCTGCAGGTCGGCGATGCCGCGGGCGTTGCGGCCGATGAACGCATCCGTGCGCCGTCTCCGGAACTTACGGAACTCCCGGTCGACTTGTGCAACCTGCTCGAGCAGCGCCATCAGCTTCGCGTTCCGCTTGTACGCCTGGAGATACGCGCGGTTGCTTGCCTCGAGTACCGCATATGGATCGTCGGTGTCCTGCACCCGGCCCATGCCGGGGTGCAGCATGTCCTCCTGCGCCTCCAGGAGAACGGCGGCGAGCACCTCTTCCTTGTTGGCGAAGTAGGTGTAGAAGGACCCCGCGGCACATCCGGCCTCTTTGGTGATGTCGGCCAAGCGGGTGTCGAGGTAGCCGTCCCGTTCGAACACCTTCCGCGCGGCCTGCACCAGAGCCGCGCGTGTCCGTGCTCCGCGCTTCGTCGTCGGCGGCTCGCGAAGTGACGAGAGGGGCGCCATCGGAGGTGCCTTCTCGCTGTCCTCGGGCGCGGTGGTGTCCATCTCCCGGAGTGTAGTTGAATCCGACGCCAGAATCACAAATGCGCAAGGCCCCCCGGGCTCTGGGGTTTCCCGGCCGCCCGGCCCATTCCAGCCGCTTTCCCGGCCCGTCCGTGGAGCAAGCGATACGGTTCGCCGAGTGCGGCATACGGGCTACTCGGGCTCACAGCCGTGGGCTGCGGCCTCGGGATACGGCCTCGGGATGCGGCTGCGCGCACACCGTCACAAGCGCTGGAGCCGGCTCCTCGCCTCGGCGTACTCAGCGGCGAGGCGCTCGACGACTGCTGCCGTGGGAAGTACCGCCCCGACCGCGCCCACGCCCTGACCGGCGCCCCAGATGTCCCGCCACGCCTTCGCTCCCTTGATGTCCTGGTTTCCGAAATCCATGGCGGACGGATCGGAACCGGGCAGTGCGGCCGGATCGAGGCCCGCGGCCTCGATGCTGCCGCGGAGGTAGTTGCCGTGCACGCCGGTGAACAGGTCGGAGTACACGATGTCCGCACCGGTGGAGTCCACGATCATCTGCTTGTACTCGTCCTCCGCGTTCGCCTCGTCAGTGGCGATGAACGCCGAACCGACGTAGGCGAGGTCCGCGCCGGCGGCCTGCGCGGCGAGAATCGAGCGGCCGTGGGCGATGGAGCCCGACAGCAGAAGGGGT
Source organism: Streptomyces sp. (assembly GCA_003519485.1). Classification (GTDB taxonomy): domain Bacteria; phylum Actinomycetota; class Actinomycetes; order Streptomycetales; family Streptomycetaceae; genus Streptomyces. The sequence continues at coordinate 17,129 of DOWQ01000702.1, forward strand.
CCGTCGAACCAGTCGCGTATCTCCTGGACGAGCGCGAAGGGCGACTGCGTGCCGGCGTGCCCGCCCGCGCCCGCGGCGACGGCGATCAGGCCGTCCGCGCCCTTTTCCACCGCCTTGCGCGCGAACCGGTTGCTGATGACGTCGTGCAGCACGATGCCGCCATAGGAGTGGACCGCATCGTTCACATCGGCCCGGGCGCCGAGAGAGGTGATCACGATCGGCACCTCGAACTCCACGACGGTCGTGAGGTCCTCCTCCAGGCGAGTGTTGGTCCGGTGCACGATGAGATTGACCGCGAACGGCGCGGACGGCGCCTCTGGACGGTCGGCGTCGTGCTTGGCCAACTCCTCCGTGATGTGCTGCAGCCACTCGCGCAGCGCCGACTGCGGCCGCGCGTTGAGCGCGGGGAAGGAACCCACGATGCCGGCAGCCGACTGGGCGATGACCAGCTCCGGGTTGGACACGATGAACATCGGCGATGCGACCACGGGCAGGCGCAGCCGGTCCTGCAGGACGAGGGGCAGGCTCATGAGCAACTCACCATGCGTCTCTCTGCGGCGGACACCTCTCGCCCGCCGGCGGATGTTCAGCGCCGGCGGGCGGGCACGTCGCCGGGCGCGGGGTCGCGGGTCAGCTCCGTACGGTCGATGGAACGCTTGAGAATCTTCCCGCTCGGGCCCTTGGGCAGCGCGTCGACGAACCGGATGATGCGCGGGACCTTGTAGGCGGACAGCCGTTCCCGTGTCCAGCTCGACACCTCGGCGGCATCGAGCTCCGAACCGGGCCGGGCGGCGACGAGCGCGGCGACTTCCTCGCCGTAGTGGTCGTCGGGAACGCCGATCACGGCTGCCTCGACGATGTCCGGGTGCTCGTAGAGGACTTCCTCGACCTCACCGGGATAGACGTTGTAGCCGCCGCGGATGATCAAGTCCTTGATCCGGTCGACGATGCGCAGGTCGCCGTCCGTATCGGTTTCGCCCAGGTCGCCGGTACGGAACCAGCCGTCGGGCGAGATGACCGCGGCGGTGTCCGCGGGGCGATTCCAGTAGCCGCGCATCACCGTGGGCCCCTTGATGAGGACCTCGCCGACGGTGCCCGGCGGGCACTCGTTGCCGTCGATGTCCCGCACCTGGACGCGCAGCCGCGGGACGGCCCGTCCGGTGTATCCGGTCTTGCCGCCACGGTCGATGTCGTTGAAGGTGCCGAACGCGGTGGTCTCGGTGAGCCCGTAGCCCTCGAGGATCGTGCAGCCGAAGCGGGCCTCGAAGGCGCGGGCGATCTCCCCGGGCAGCGACGCGCCGCCGGAGACGGCGATACGGAGCCGGGCGAAGTCCGCCGGGTTCGCATCGCCCGCCGCGTGCAGCATCGCGTTCCACATGGTCGGTACGCCGGCCATGATGGTGAGCCGGTCGCGGCGCAGCATCTCCAGCATCGACGCCGGGTCGAAGCGGGCCAGCAACGACATCGAACCGCCCACGGTCAGGGTCGCCATCATGACCGACGCCTGGCCGAACACGTGGAAGAGCGGGAGTCCGGTGCCGGTACGGTCGGCGCTCGATCCGCGGCTGCACACGGCGCCGATCTCCCCTGCGGACAACAGGTTTCCGACGGTGAGCTGGGCACCCTTCGGCCGCCCTGTCGTACCGGAGGTGTACAGAATGGCCGCCGTCTCGTCGCGGTCCCGGTCGACGGCGCCGGCGGGGCCGGGATCGGTGACCGTCGCGCCCGGGGGCAGGGCCCACACGGGCACGTCGAGCGCCGAGGCCGCTTCCGTGACGGCCGGGCCCAGAGTGTGCCAAGCGATCGCCAACGAGCACCCGGCGTCGCCGAGGACGTATTCGACCTCGGCCCGGGTGGACATGGTGTTGACCGGCACCACGACACAGCCCGCGGCCTGGATCCCGAGGTAGGCCACCACGAACTCGGGCACCGACGGCGCCGCCAGCAGTACCCGGTCCCCGGGTGACAGACCGGCGGCGGCCAAGGCGCCCGCGTACCGGACGCTCGCGTCGCACAGCTGCCGGTAGGTCCACTGATCGGCGCCGCCGCGCAGCGCGATGTTGTCGGGGGTTGCAGCCGCGTGGCGGCGGACCGGGGCGAAAACACTGGCCATGGGCGGTGCCTTCCGGGAGGTGAGCCGGTGATGCGGTGCGGGTCCCACTCCCGCCCATTAGATTTGAATCCGGTCTCGGCTTCAAGTGCCTGGGCGGGCGGAAGTGGCCGGTGATGCGTACCGCCCCATCAGCTCGAGCGGGACGGCCGCGCCTGAACAACTCATGGCGAAGCGGTACCAGGGGCCGCAGGTCGGCCAGTGCTGTTCGGCGCCAGGCGCAGGACGCCGCGCGGCGGATAGCCCAGCCGCCGAAGCGCCGGCCACGACGCGAAGATGAGGGCCAGCCGCAACGAGTTGTGGAAGGGCGAGTAGGCGCGTACGGGTACGAAGGTGGCTTTCCAGTCCTCGGAGAATGTGATCAGGCCG